>NZ_DATIND010000163.1 GCF_035474595.1 Longimicrobium sp. | reverse complement strand
CACTCGCTGCTCGCGACGCAGCTCGTCTCCCGGGTGCGGGAGGTCTTCCAGACCGAACTGCCGCTGCGCGCGGTGTTCGAGGCGCCGACGCTGGCGGAGCTGGCGGGCCGCGTCGAGGCGCTCCTGGCGGAGGCGAGCGGCGACGCCGGCGCCCCGCCGCTGGTGCCGGTGCCGCGCGACGGTTCGCCGCTGCCGCTGTCCTTTGCGCAGCAGCGGCTGTGGTTCATCGAGCAGCTGGAGCCGGGGAGCACCGCCTATCATATGCCGTCCGCGCTGCGGCTGCGCGGACCGCTGGACGCGCGGGTGCTGGAGCGCGCGCTGGACGAGGTGGTGCGCCGGCACGAGGCGCTGCGCACCACCTTCGGCGAGAGCGAGGGAGTGCCCTTCCAGGTGGTGCACCCCACCGGCGCGGCGCGCCTGGAGGTGACCGACCTGTCGGGGCTGGCCGAGGAGGAGCGCGAGGCCGAGGCCCTCCGGCTCGCCGCGGAAGAGGCGGAGCGCCCCTTCGACCTGCGCGCGGGGCCGCTCTTCCGTACGCGGCTGCTGCGCCTGGCGGAGGACGATCACGTGCTTGTGCTGGCCATGCACCACGTCGTCAGCGACGGCTGGAGCATGGGAGTGCTCGACCGCGAGCTGGGCGCGCTCTACGAGGCGTTCGCGCGCGGCGAGCCCTCGCCGCTGCCCGAGCTGCCGGTGCAGTACGCCGACTTCGCCGTCTGGCAGCGCGCATGGCTGGAGGGCGAGGTCATGGAGCGGCAGATCTCCTGGTGGCGCGAGCGCCTGGCCGGCGCGCCCCCGGTTCTGGAGCTGCCGACGGACCGTCCCCGGCCGGCGACGGCGGGCCCCGGCGCCGCACACGTGTTCCGCATGCTCCCGCCCGAGACGGCCGAGGGGGTGCGGGCGCTGGCGCGGCGCGAGGGCGCCACGCTGTACATGGTGCTCCTCGCCGCGCTGGACCTGCTGCTGGCGCGCTGGTCGGGGCAGGACGACGTGGTCGTCGGCACGCCCATCGCCAACCGGACGCGGCGCGAGACCGAGGGGCTGATCGGCTTCTTCGTCAACACGCTCGCGCTGCGGGCCGACGTGTCGGGGAACCCCCGGCTGAGCGAGCTGCTGGGACGGGTGCGCGAGACGACGCTGGGGGCGTACCAGCACCAGGACGTCCCCTTCGAGCGCCTGGTCGACGAGCTGCGGGTGGAGCGCTCCCTGAGCCACACGCCGCTCTTCCAGGTGATGTTCTCGCTGATCGAGGGCGACGGCGCCGGCGGCACGCGGCCGTTCGGCGGCCTGGAGGTGGAGCCGTACGGGGCGGGTGCCGGCGCGGCGAAGTTCGACCTGGACGTGATGGTGGTCGAGCGGGAGGGTGAACTGGGGATCGTGTTCACCTGGCGCGAAGAGCTGTGGGACGCGTCCACGCTGGAGCGCCTGGCGGGAGCGTACGCCCTGCTGCTGGGGGCCGCCGCGGCCGATGCGAGCCGGCGCGTCCTGGACATCCCGCTGATGGCGGATGCGGAGCGGCAGCGGCTGCTCGGAGAGTGGAATGCCGCGCCCGCCGACTTCCCGCGGAAGTGCATCCACGAGCTGTTCGCGGAGCAGGCCGGGCGCACCCCGGAGGCGGTGGCCCTGGTCTCTGGCGACGAGACGCTGACCTACGCGGAGCTGCGCCGCCGCTCCGACGCGCTCGCCCGGCGCCTGGCCGCGCTCGGCGTGGGGCCGGAGGTGCGGGTGGGGATCTGCGTGGAGCGCGGGGTGGAGATGGTCGTCGGCATTCTGGGCATCCTCAAGGCGGGCGGCGCCTATGTGCCGCTGGACCCCCAGTACCCGGCCGAGCGGCTGGCGTACATGCTTGCCGATTCCGGGGCGACGCTGCTGCTGGCGCAGGAGCGGCTGCGGGACCGCCTCCCCGCGTTCGGGGGCGAGGTCCTGCTCCTCGACAGCGACGCGGGTGACGACGCACCGGGCGCGGAACCGCGGGGCGCATCTCCCGAAAACCTCGCCTACGTCATCTACACCTCGGGCTCCACGGGCCTGCCCAAGGGGACCGAGGTGCCGCACCGCGCCATCCCCGGCTTCTTCCGCGGCGCGGACTACGCGCGCTTCGGCGAGGGCGCCGTGGTGCTGCAGCACTCGTCGGTCTCGTGGGACGCGCTGACGCTGGAGCTTTGGCCGGCGCTCCTCTCCGGCGGCACGTGCGTCCTGTACCCGGGGCAGACGTCGGAGCCGGGGCTGCTCGGCGAGCAGGTGCGCAGGCACGGCGTGAACACGCTGTGGCTGACGGCGGCGTACTTCAACCTGATCGTCGATACCGCGCCGGAGATCCTGGACGGGGTGTCGCAGGTGATGACCGGCGGCGAGGCGGTGAGCGTGCCGCACGTGCGCCGCGCGCTGGAGCTGTACCCCCGGCTGCGGCTGGTCAACGGCTACGGTCCCAGCGAGACCACGGTCTTCGCCACCTGCTACCCCGTCCCCGCGGACTTCGGCGCGCTCTCCGTCCCGCTCGGCAGACCCGTCGGCGACCGGCGCGTCTACCTGCTGGACGGCCGGGGAGAGCCGGTGCCGGAGGGCGTGGCGGGCGAGCTGTGCATCGGCGGGCCGGCGGTCGCTCGGGGCTACCTGGCGCGGCCGGCGCTGACGGCGGAGCGGTTCATCCCCGATCCCTTCGGCGAGCCGGGCGCGCGGCTGTACCGCTCGGGCGACCGGGCGCGGTGGCGCGCGGAGGGCGGGCTGGAGTTCGTGGGGCGGACGGACTTCCAGGTGAAGATCCGCGGCTTCCGCGTGGAGCCGGGCGAGATCGAGGCCGTGCTGCGCGCCGCGCCCGGCATGCGCGAGGCGGCGGTCGTGGTCCGCGAGGACCAGCCCGGCGACCGGCGGCTGGTGGCGTACGTGGCCGGCGAGGCGACGGCGGACGAGCTGCGCGAGCAGCTGCGGGAGCGGCTCCCGGAGCACATGGTGCCCTCGGCGTTCGTCTTCCTGGACGCGCTCCCGCTGACCCCGAACGGGAAGCTGGACCGCAGGGCATTGCCGGCGCCGGAGCTCGCGTCGCCGGAAGAGGCGTACGTGGCGCCGCGTACGCCGGCCGAGGAGGTGCTGGCGGGGATCTGGGCGGAGCTGCTGCGGCTGGAGCGGGTGGGCGCGGAGGCGAGCTTCTTCGACCTGGGCGGGCACTCGCTGCTCGCCACCCGCCTCACCGCGCACATCCGCCAGGCCTTCGGCGTGGAGCTGCCGCTGCGCGCCGTATTCGAGCGGCCGGTCCTCTCCGCGCTCGCGGCCGAGATCGAGCGCCTGCGCGGCACCGGCACGGCGGCCGGCGAGGGCGCCATCGCCCCCGCCGCGCGCGGGGGCGACCTGCCGGTGACCTTCGCGCAGGAACGGCTCTGGTTCGTGGATGCGCTGGACCCGGGAAGCCCGGTGTACGCCATCCCGTCGTCGTACGTCATCACCGGCGCTCTCGACACCGCCGCGCTCCGCCGCGCGCTGGCCGAGCTGGTGCGCCGCCACGAGCCGCTGCGCACCACGCTCCCGGCCGTGGACGGCGTGCCCGTGCAGCGGATCGCCCCGCCCCCGGCCGGCTTCGACCTGCCAGTCGCCGACCTGCGGCACCTGCCCGAGGACGAGCGGCGGCCCGAGGCCGTCCGCCTGGCAGCCGAAGCCTCGCAGCACCGCTTCGACCTGGCGCGCGGCCCGCTCTTCCGCGCGTCGCTGGTGCACGTGGACGACGCCGAGCACCTCCTCCTCCTCAACCTCCACCACGCCATCGGCGACGGGTGGACCATGGGGGTGCTGCTGGAGGAGCTCTCCGCGCTCTACGGCGCCTTCTCGCGCGGCGAACCGTCGCCGCTGCCGGAGCCCGCGCTGCAGTACGCGGACTACGCGGTCTGGCAGCGCGAGCGCCTGTCCGGCGCCGAGCTGGAGCGGCAGGTGGAGTTCTGGCGGCAGGCGCTGGACGGCGCTCCGGCGCTCCTGGAGCTGCCGACGGACCGTCCCCGGCCGCCGGTGGAGTCGCACCGCGGGGCGACCGAGCACCTGGTCGTCTCGTCCGACCTCACGGCGGAGGTGAACACGCTGGCCCGCCGTGAGGGCGCCACGCTGTTCATGGTCCTCCTCGCCGCGCTGGACGTGGTGCTCGGCCGCCTGGCCGGGCAGGAGGACGTGGTCGTGGGAACACCCATCGCGGGGCGGACGCGGGCGGAAACCGACCGGATGGTGGGGCTCTTCCTCAACTCGCTGGCGCTCAGGACCGACCTCTCCGGCGACCCGTCGTTCCGCGAGCTGCTGGGGCGGGTGCGCGAGACCACGCTGTCCGCGTACGCGCACCAGGATCTTCCTTTCGAGCGGGTGCTGGAGGAGGTGCATCCCGAGCGGAGCCTGGCGCACGCCCCCGTGTTCCAGGTAATGCTCAACCTCCTCAACTTCCAGGACGGCGAGCTCCGCGCCGAGGGGCTGGAGGTGGCGGGGGGCGGCACGGGCGGCGAGCTGGCCAGCAAGTTCGACCTCACGCTCTACGTGGGCGAGCGCGACGGAACGATCGACGTCAACCTGATCTACGCCGCCGACCTCTTCGGCGCGCCGCGGATGCGCGAGCTGCTGGCGCAGCTCGAGGGCGTGCTCCGCCAGGCCGCGGCCGCGCCGGAAACCCGCGTCGGCGCGCTGTCGCTGGCGACGGAAGCGGCGCGCGGCGTCCTTCCCGACCCGGCACGGCCGATCGAGGCCGAGGGCTGGCACGGGGCCGTGCACGAGACGTTCGCCGCCCGCGCGGCGGAACGTCCCGACGCGCTGGCGATCTCCGATGCGGCAGGGACGTGGACGTACGCCGCGCTGGACGCGGCGGCCAACCGCATCGCGCACCGGCTGATCGACGGCGGGGTGCGGCCGGGCGACGTGGTGGCGGTCTACGCCCACCGCTCCGCGGCGCTCGTGCGGGCGCTGCTGGGCGCGTGGAAGGCAGGCGCGGCGTTCGCCATTCTCGACCCGGCGTATCCGTCCGCCCGCCTGGCCGCGCAGGCGAGTGCGGCGAGTCCCACCGCCCTGCTGCGGATCTCCGCCGCGGGCGAGGTGCCGGCGGAGGTGGCCGCCGCGCTCGGCCATACCGCGCGGACGACGGTCGTGCTGACGACGGACGGGAAGGACGGGGGCGATGGATTCCCCTCCACCGCGCCCGGGGTTTCTGTCGCAGCCGACGACCTGGCGTACGTCGCGTTCACCTCGGGCACCACGGGCGCACCGAAGGCGATCGCCGGCACGCACCGGCCGCTGGCGCACTTCTTCGGCTGGTATGCGCGCGAGCTCGGGGTGGGGGATGCGGACCGCGTCTCCGTCCTTTCCGGCCTCGCGCACGACCCGCTGCTGCGCGACGTGTTCGCCGCGCTGACCGTCGGCGGGAGCATCGCCATCCCCGATCCCGACCAGGTCGGCACGCCGGGGTGGCTGGGGGGATGGATGCGGGACGAGGGCGTCACCGTCGCCCATCTCACCCCCGCGATGGGACAGGTCCTGGCGACGGGGCCGGGGGATGCACGGCTCCCCGTGCTGCGCCTGGCCTGCTTCGGCGGAGACGTGCTGCGCGCGGGCGACGTGGAGCGGCTGCGCGCCATCGCCCCGAATGCCGAGGTCGTCAACTTCTACGGCGCAACCGAGACGCCGCAGGCCATCGCCGCCTTCCGCGTTCCCGCCGGCCCGGCGGAGATGGGGGATGTGGTCCCGATCGGCCGCGGAATCGAGGGCGTGGACCTGCTGGTCGTCACACCGCAGGGAATGCTGGCCGGAATCGGCGAGCTGGGGGAGATCGCCGTCCGCACCCCCTACCTCTCGCGCGGCTACCTGAACGACGCGGAGCTGACCGCCGCGCGCTTCGTCCCCAATCCCCTGACCGGCGACCCGGCCGACCGCGTGTACCGCACGGGCGACCTGGGCCGCTACCGTCCCGACGGCAACGTGGAGCCGGTGGGGCGCGCCGACCAGCAGGTGAAGGTGCGCGGCTTCCGCGTGGAGCTGGGCGAGATCGAGGCCGCCCTGGCGTCGCATCCGGCGATCCGGGAGGCCGCCGTGATGGCGCGCGAGACGGACGCGGGCGACCGCCGTCTCGCCGCCTACTGGGTCCCCTCGGACGAAGGCGCCGACGGGCCCGATGCCGCCGGGCTGCGGGCGCACCTGAAGGCGCTGCTGCCGGAGTACATGGTCCCGTCGGCCTGGGTGCGGCTGGACCGGCTTCCGCTGACGGCGAACGGCAAGCTGGACCGGCGCGCGCTGCCGGAGCCCGCGTCGGTCATGACGGAGACGCGTGCGCCGCGCACGGCCACGGAGGAGATTCTCGCGCAGCTCTGGGCCGAGGTCCTGCGCACGGACTCCGTCGGGGTCGACGACGACTTCTTCGCGCTCGGCGGGCACTCGCTGCTGGCCACGCGGCTCCTGGCGCGGGTGCAGAACGCGCTCGGCGTCGTCATTCCGCTCCGCGCGCTCTTCGAGGGGCCCACGGTGGCGGAGCTGGCCGTGCGGGTGGAGGAGGTGCGCCGCGCCGGGCTGCCGGCGCTGCCGCCGGTGGTGCCGGTCGGCCGTGACCGTCCCCTCCCGCTCTCGTTCGCCCAGGAGCGGCTCTGGTTCATCGACCGGCTGGAGGGCGGGAGCGCGCCGTACAACATCCCCGCCGCGCTGCGCCTGCGCGGCGCGCTGGACGTGGACGCGCTGCGGCGCGGCCTGGGCGAGATCGTCCGCCGCCACGAGTCGCTGCGGACCATCTTCCGCGAGGGTGACGGAGGCGCGGTGCAGGTGATCGCGCCCTTCGCCGGCTTCGCGCTCCCCATCGACGACCTGTCGGGGCTCGACCCGGCGGCGCGCGAGACCGAGGTGCGGCGGCGCGCGCGGGAGGATGCGGCGCGTCCGTTCGACCTGGCCGAGGGCCCGCTCTTCCGCGCCGCGCTGCTGCGGGTGGCCGACGAGGAGCACGTCCTGCTGCTGTGCATCCACCACATCGTCACCGACGGGTGGAGCAGCGGCATCTTCCTGCGCGAGCTGTCGGCGCTGTACGCGGCCTATCGCGACGGGAGCGATTCGCCGCTGGCCGAGCTGCCGGTGCAGTACGCGGATTTCGCCGTGTGGCAGCGCGAGCAGCTGCAGGGCGAGGTGCTCGACCGCCAGGTCGGCTACTGGAAGGAGCGGCTGGCGGGCGCGCCGGCGCTGCTGGAGCTGCCCACGGACCGGCCCCGGCCGGCGGTGCAGTCGTACCGCGGCGCGCGGGAGCTGTTCGACCTGCCGCGCGCGCTGCTCGACCGTCTCCAGGCGCTGGGCCGCGGCGAGGGCGCCACGCTGTACATGGTGCTGCTGGGCGCCTTCCAGCTGCTGCTGTCGAAGTACAGCGGGAGCGAGGACATCGTCGTCGGCAGCCCCATCGCCGGGCGCACGCGGCGCGAGCTGGAGGAGCTGATCGGCTTCTTCGCCAACACGCTGGTGCTGCGCACCGACCTCTCGGCCGACCCCACCTTCCGCGAGCTGCTGGGGCGCGTGCGCGAGGGAACGCTGGGCGCGTACGAGCACCAGGAGGTGCCCTTCGAGCGGCTGGTGGCCGAGCTGCAGCCCGAGCGCTCCCTGAGCCACTCGCCGCTCTTCCAGGTGATGTTCACCCTCCAGAACATCGAGGGTGGCGGCGCCGGCCTCGCGGGGCTGCAAATGGAGGGGGTGGCCGGGGAGGGGGAGACCACCAAGTTCGACCTGGCCCTCACCGCCCTCCCGCACGACGGCGGCCTCCATGGCACGCTGGAGTACAGCACCGACCTCTTCGACCCCTCCACCGTCCGGCGGATGGCCGGCCACCTGGAGCGGGTGCTGGAGCAGGTCTCCGCCGATGCGGACGTGCCGATCTCGGAGCTCGATCTGCTCTCGGCGGAAGAGCGCGAGCAGGTGGTGGATGCCTGGAACCGGACGGCGGCCGAGGTTCCGGCGGACCGCTGCATCCACGAGCTGTTCGAGGCGCAGGCGGCCAGAACGCCGGGGGCGGTGGCCGTCGTCTTCGAGGAGGAGTCGCTCACCTACGCGGAGCTGAACGCCCGCGCCAACCGGCTTGCCCGCTACCTGCGCGGCCGCGGCGTGGGCCCGGAGGTGCGCGTGGGCGTGCTGATGGAGCGGAGCCTGGAGATGGTGGCCGCTCTCCTGGCGGTGCTGAAGGCCGGGGGCGCCTACGTGCCGCTGGACCCCGCCTATCCGGCCGAGCGGCTGGCGTTCATGCTGGCCGACTCTGCCACCCGGGTGCTGCTCACGCAGGAGAAGCTGCGCGGTCTCCTCGCGGTCGAGCCCGGCGTCCAGGTGGTGGTCGAGGAGGAGGTGCGGGCGGAGATCGCGGCCGGGAGCGCGGAGAACGTCCGGAGCCGCGCCGCGCCGCGGAACCTGGCGTACCTGATCTACACCTCGGGATCGACGGGCATTCCCAAGGGCGTGGCGATCGAGCACGAGAGCGCCGTGGCGATGCTGGCGTGGGCGTGGAGCGTCTTCTCCGACGAGGAGCTGTCGGGGATGCTGGCGTCGACGTCGCTCAGCTTCGACATGTCGGTGTTCGAGCTCTTCACGCCCCTCACCCGGGGCGGGCGGGTGATCGTGGTGGAGAACGCGCTGGGCCTGCCGCATTCGGCGGCCGCGGACCAGGTGCGGCTCCTGGACACGGTGCCCTCCGCCGCGGCGGCGCTGCTGAGGAGCGGGGGGATCCCGTCCGGGGTGAAGACGGTGAGCCTGGGTGGCGAGCCGCTCCGGGCGGAGCTGGTGGATGCGCTGTACGCGCACGGGGTGGAACGGGTCTACGACCTGTACGGTCCGTCCGAAGACACCACGTTCAGCACGTACGCGCTCCGGCGGCCGGGAGGGCCGGTGACGATCGGACGCGTGCTGTCGAACTCGCGGGCATACGTCGTCGATACCGGGCTGCGGCCGGTGCCGGTGGGGGTTTCGGGCGAGCTGTACCTGGCGGGCCGGGGGGTGACGCGCGGCTACCTGGGGCAGCCGGGGCTGACGGCGGAGCGGTACGTTCCCGATCCGTTCGGCTCCCGGCCGGGCGCGCGGATGTACCGCACCGGCGACCGGGTCCGGTGGAAGGCGGACGGGACGCTGGAGTACCTGGGGCGGCTGGACCACCAGGTGAAGGTCCGCGGCTTCCGCGTGGAGACGGGCGAGATCGAGGCGGTGCTGCGCCGGCACGAGGGAGTCGCCGACTGCGTGGTCGTGGCGCGCGCGGATGCGGGCGAGCAGCGGCTGGTGGCGTACGTGGCCGGCGAAGCGCCGGCCGAGGCGCTGCGTGCGCACGTGCGGCGCAGCCTGCCGGAGTACATGGTGCCGGGCGCGTTCGTGGTGCTGGGCGCGCTGCCGCTGACCCCGAACGGGAAGCTCGATCGCAGGGCATTGCCGGCGCCGGAGCTCGCGTCGGCGGAGGAACGGTACGTGGCGCCGCGCACCCCCGTGGAGGAGGCGCTGGCTGGGATCTGGGCGGAGGTGCTGCGGCTGGAGCGCGTGGGGGTGGAGGAGAGCTTCTTCGAGCTGGGCGGGCACTCGCTGCTCGCCACCCGGGTGGTCTCGCAGGTGCGCGCGGTGTTCGGCGTGGAGCTGCCGCTGCGGGCGGTGTTCGAGACGTCCACGGTGGCCGGCCTGGCGCCGCAGGTGGAGACGCTGGTGCTGGCGCGGATGGAGGAGCAGGAGCTCGCGGACGTGCTGGAGCGGCTGGAGGGGCTGTCGCAGGACGAGGTGATGAAGCTTCTCGGCGGGGACTGATCTTCCGTCCCCGGCCGTTGGGCCCGTGGCTCGCGCCGCGGTCATACTGGAGAGGTGAAAGGCTCGATGAGCGAAGTACTCGCACGGCTGGACAAGCTGTCGCCGGAGCACCGGGCTCTGCTGCAGAAGCTCCTCCTGAAGCAGGCCGGCGAGGCGCGCGACACGGGCGCCGTTCGCCCCCGCGAGGGTGGCGGCCCCGCGCCGCTGTCGTTCTCGCAGGAGCGGCTCTGGTTCATTGACCGCCTGGAGCCGGGAAGCGCCGCCTACAACCTCCCCATGGCATGGCGCCTGGAGGGTGCGCTGGACGTGGCGGCGCTGCAGCGCGCGCTGGGCGAGATCGTGCGGCGTCACGAGGCGCTGCGGACGGTCTTCGCCGAGGCGGACGGCTCGCCGGTGCAGGTGATCGCGCCCTTCGGCGCGTTCGCCCTGCCGGTGGAGGACCTGTCGGGGCTGGGCGAGGCGGACCGGGAGTCGGCGGTCGGGCGGCGCGCCGGCGAGGAGGCGCGGCGAGCCTTCAACCTCTCGGCGGGGCCGCTCTTCCGCGCGGCGCTGCTGCGGCTGGGCGAGGAAGACCACGTGCTGCTGCTCTCCATGCACCACGTCGTCAGCGACGGCTGGAGCATGGGGGTGCTCTTCCGGGAGCTGTCGGCGCTGTACGCGGCGTACCGCGAGGGGCGCGAGTCGCCGCTGCCGGAGCTGCCGGTGCAGTACGCCGACTACGCGGTGTGGCAGCGCGGGCAGCTGGCGGGCGAGGCGCTGGAGCGGCAGCTCTCGTACTGGCGGGAGCGCCTGTCGGGCGCGCCGGAGCTGCTGGATCTGCCCACCGACCATCCCCGCCCGGCGGTGCGCTCGTTCCGGGGGGCGCACGAGCAGATCGAGCTTCCCCTCGAGCTGCTGGAGCGCTTGCAGGCGCTGGGGCGGAGCGAGGGCGCGACGCTGTTCATGGTGCTGCTGGGCGCCTTCCAGGTGCTGCTGGGCAGGTACGCCGGAAGCGACGACGTGGTGGTGGGGAGCCCGATCGCCGGGCGCACGCGCGGCGAGGTGGAGGCGCTGATCGGCTTCTTCGTCAACACGCTGGTGCTGCGCACCGACCTCTCGGGTGACCCGAGCTTCCGCGAGGTGGTGGGGCGGGTGCGAGAGGCGACGCTGGGCGCGTACGCGCACCAGGAGGTGCCGTTCGAGAAGCTGGTGGCCGAGCTGCAGCCGGAGCGGTCGCTGACCCACACGCCGCTCTTCCAGGTGATGTTCACGGTTCAGAACGCCGAGGGCGGGGGAGACGACGGTCTCCCGGGGCTGAAGGTCAGCGGACTCGGAGGGGAGCACGCGAGCGCCCGGTTCGACCTTTCCCTGACGTTCGCGGCGACCCCCGAGGGCCTGCGCGGCGGAGTGAACTACAGCACCGACCTCTTCGAGCGTGGCACGATCGAGCGGATGCTCGGCCACCTGGGGCGGGTGCTGGAGCAGGTCGGCGCGGACGCGGACGCGCGGCTCTCGCGGCTGGAGCTGCTCTCGGCGGAAGAGCGCGGCCTTGTGGTGGATGCCTGGAACCGGACGGCGGCCGAGGTTCCGGCGGAGCTGTGCATCCACGAGCTGTTCGAGGCGCAGGCTGCGCGCACCCCCGACGCGACCGCGCTCGTCTTCGAAGGCGAGACGCTGAGCTACGCCGAGCTGAACGCGCGTGCCAACCGCCTGGCGCACCACCTTCGCGCGCTGGGCGTGGGGCCGGACGCGCGCGTGGGTGTCTGCGTGGAGCGCGGGCCGGAGCTGATCGCCGGCCTGCTGGCGATCCTGAAGGCGGGCGGCGCCTACGTGCCGCTGGACCCGTCGTACCCCGCCGAGCGGCTGCGCTCCATGCTGGCGGACAGCGCGCCGGCGGCGCTCGTCACGGAGTCGTCGCTGGCCGGCACGTTCGCGGGGCTGGACGTCCCGGCGGTCGAGCTGGACGCCGCGGCCCCGGCGTGGGCGGCGGGTCCGGAGACGAACCCGGCCGTCGCGGTGAAGCCGCACAACCTCGCGTACGTCATCTACACCTCCGGCTCCACGGGGCGTCCGAAGGGGGTGATGGTCGAGCACCGCAGCCTGGTCAACCACACCGCGTGGCAGGCCGCGGCGTTCGGCATCGGCGCGCGCGACACGGTGCTGCAGCGCACGTCGATCTCGTTCGACGCGTCGGTGTGGGAGCTGTGGACCCCGCTGTCCACCGGCGCGCGGATGCTGCTCCTCTCCTCCGCCGCGGCAAAGGACCCGGCGGCGATCGGGCGGGCGGTCGGGGAGGGCGGGGTCACCGTCGCGCAGTTCGTCCCGACCCTTCTCCAGGCGGTGCTCGGCGCGCGTCCGGCGGGCGCTCAGCTCCCCTGCCGGCTCCTATTCTGCGGAGGCGAGCCGCTCCCGGCCGCGCTGGTGGAGGAGGCGCGCGCGGCGGGCGCGGGCGAGGTGGTCAACCTGTACGGCCCGACCGAGGCGACGATCGATTCGACCTGGCACGTGTGCGGCCTGGACGGCCGCGCGCCCGCCATCGGCCGGCCGATCGCCAACGCGCGGATCTACGTGCTGGACGCGCGCGGCGAGCCGGCGCCCGTGGGGGTGGCGGGCGAGCTGTACGTGGGCGGGGCCGGCGTGGCGCGCGGCTACCTGGGCCGCGCCGGGCTGACGGCGGAGCGCTTCGTCCCGGACGCATCCGGAGGCGAGGCGGGCGCGCGGATGTACCGCACCGGCGACCTGGGCCGCTGGAGGGCGGACGGGACGCTGGAGTTCCTGGGGCGCACCGACTTCCAGGTGAAGATCCGCGGCTTCCGCATCGAGCCGGGCGAGATCGAGGCGGCGCTGCTGGAGCACGACGGCGTGCGCGAGTGCGCGGTCCTGGCGCGCGAGGAGGCGGGCGAGAAGCGGCTGGTGGCGTACGTGGTGGGCGGCGTGGAGACGGACGCGCTGCGCGCGCACCTGCGGCGGAGCCTGCCGGAGCACATGGTCCCGTCCGCGTTCGTCTTCCTGGACGCGCTCCCGCTGACCCCGAACGGCAAGCTGGACCGCAAGGCGCTGCCGGCGCCGGATCTCGCGTCGGCGGAGAAGTACGTGGCGCCGCGGACGCCGGTGGAGGAGGTGCTGGCGGGGATCTGGGCGGAAGTGCTGCGCCTGGAGCGGGTGGGGGTGACGGAGAGCTTCTTCGACCTGGGCGGGCATTCGCTGCTGGCGACGCGGGTGGTGTCGCGGGTCCGCGAGCTGCTCGGCGTCGAGATCCCCCTGCGGGCGTTCTTCGAGGGGTCCACGGTGGCGGGGCTGGCCGGGCGCGTGGAGGAGATGAGGCGCGCGGGCGAGGGCGCCACCCTCCCGCCGCTGGTTCCCGTCGGCAGGGAGGCGCCGCTGCCGCTCTCCTTCGCGCAGGAGCGGCTCTGGTTCCTGCACCAGATGGAGCCGGAGGGCGCCGGCTACCACATGCCCTGGCCGGGCCGGCTGCGGGGGAGCCTCGACGCGAGCGCCCTGGAGCGGGCGCTGGGCGAGCTGGTGCGCCGCCACGAGGCGCTGCGCACCACCTTCCGCGCGGTGGAGCAGGGCGCCGTGCAGGTCGTGCACCCGCCCGCGTCCGCGCACCTGCCCGTGCTGGACCTCACCGGGCTCGCGGCGGAGGAGCGCGAGCAGGAGGCGCGCCGCCTGGCGCGGGAGGACGCGGAGCGCCCCTTCGACCTGGAGCGCGGCCCGCTGCTGCGCGCGACGCTGCTGCGCCTCTCCGACGAGGAGCACGTGCTGCTGCTGACCGTGCACCACATCGTCAGCGACGGGTGGAGCATGGGCGTGCTCTTCCGCGAGCTGTTCACCCTCTACGCATCGCTCTCCCGGCCCGCCGGCGAACCGGGGCCGGCATCGCCGCTGCCGCCGCTCCCCACACTCCCGGTGCAGTACGCGGACTTCGCCGTGTGGCAGCGCGGCTGGCTTCAGGGCGAGGTGCTCCAGCGGCAGCTCGACTGGTGGCGGGAGCGGCTGGGCGGCGCGCCCCCCGCGCTGGAGCTTCCGACCGACCGCCCGCGCCCCGCGGTGGCGAGCTCGCGCGGCGCCGCACACGGGTTCCGCCTTCCCTCGGAGATCACGCGAGGGCTCCGCTCTCTCGCCCGGCGGGAAGGGGCCACGCTCTACATGGTGACGCACGCCGCCCTGGACCTGCTGCTCTCGCGCTGGTCGGGACAGGAGGACCTGGTGGTCGGCTCGCCAATCGCGGGACGCACGCAGGTGGGGACGGAGGGGCTGATCGGCTTCTTCGTCAACACGCTCGCGCTGCGCGTCGATCTGTCCGGCGATCCCACCTTCGGAGAGCTGCTGGGGCGCGTGCGGGAAACGGCGCTGGGCGCATACGCCCACCAGGAGCTGCCGTTCGAGCGCCTGGTGGAGGAGGTCGCCCCGGAGCGGGGCCTGTCGCACACGCCGCTCTTCCAGGTGATGTTCCAGCTCCAGAACGCCGACGCCGGCGAGGGGTCCGCCATCGCCGGGGCTCGGCTGGAGCCGAACGCCGGCGAGGAGCCCGCCATTGCCGGGGTCCGGCTGGAGCCGTTCGGGGGCGAGATCCGGACGGTGCGCTTCGACCTGGAGCTCGACCTGAGGGAGGCGGGCGAGGAGCTGGCCGGGAGCCTGCGCTTCCGGACCGACCTGTTCGACGCCGCCACCATCGAGCGCTTCGCGGCGCAGTACCAGGCCCTGCTTGGTACCGTATGCGCCGCGCCGGAGGAGCGCCTGTCCCACCTGTCGATCTTGCCCCCGGAGGAGGCGCGGACGCTCCTCGCGTACGGAAGCGGTCCCGTCCACGAGGACGCGGGCGGCGTCCCGGTGCACCTGCTCTTCGCGGAGCAGGCGGCCCGGACACCGAACGCGCCCGCCGTCCTGTTCGCGGGCGAGTCGCTCACCTACGCGGAGCTGGACGCGCGCGCCGAGCGCCTCGCCCGGCGGCTGCGCGGCCTGGGCGTGGGTAACGGGACGACGGTCGCCGTGTGCCTGGAGCGCGGCCCGGGCGTGCTCGTGGCGCCGCTGGGCGTGTGGAAGGCGGGCGGCGTCTACCTGCCGCTCGATCCCGCCCATCCGGCGGAGCGGCTGTCCTTCCTGCTGAGTGACTCCGGCGCTTCGCACGTGCTGACGGAGTCCGGCGTCGCCGACGTGCTCCCGCAGCACGGGGCGGAGATGGTGCTGCTGGACGCGATCCCCTCTCCCCCGGAGGGAGCGGAGGAGGGCGGCGCGCTGGCGGCGGAGGTGCAGCCGGGCGACCTGGCCTACCTGATCTACACGTCGGGGTCGACGGGGACCCCCAAGGCGGTGATGGTGGAGCACGCGCAGCTCACCCACACCCTGCGTGCCAGCCTCGAAACGCTCGGCTTCGTCGCGGGTGACGTGGTGGCGGCGCTCGCCTCGACCGCGTTCGACATCTCGCTGCTGGAGCTGGTCACGCCGCTCCTGGCCGGCGGCGCGGTGCGGATCGTCCCGCACGAGGTCGCGCGGGACCCGGAGACGCTGGTGGAGGCCGCGGCGGACGTGAGCGTGCTGCACGCCGTCCCCGCGCTGATGCGTCAGGTGGTGGAGGTGGTGCGCGGCGGGCGGATGCTTCCCTCGCTGCGGCTCCTGCTGGTGGGTGGGGACACGGTGCCGCCCGACCTGCTGGAGGACATGCGCGAGGTCTTCCCCGACGCCAGGACCGTGGTCCTGTACGGTCCCACCGAGGCGGCCATCATCTGCGCGACGTATGCCGTGCCCGCGGAAGGTGGGGTCGCCGGGCACCCGCTCGGGCGGCCGCTCCCGGGCGTGCGCCTGGCCGTGCGCGGCCCGTGCGGTGAGCTGGCGCCGGTGGGGGTGCCCGGCGAGCTGTGGATCTCGGGCGGCGGGGTCGCGCGGGGCTACCTGGGCCGGCCGGAGCTGAATGCCGAGAAGTTCGTCTCCGTCGAGGGCGAGCGCGCCTACCGCACGGGCGACCGGGCCCGCTGGCGCATGGACGGGGTGCTGGAGTTCCTGGGTCGCGCCGACGAGCAGGTGAAGGTGCGCGGCTTCCGCATCGAGCCCGGCGAGGTGGAGGCCGTGCTGCGCGGGGAGCCCGGCGTCCGCGAGGCCGTGGTGCTGGCACGGGAGGACGCGCCCGGGGACAGGCGCCTGGTCGCCTACGTCGTGCCGAAGGCCGCCGCCGAGCTGCCGCACGTCGCGGAGAGCGGGGTCGAGCAGGTGGCCGCCTGGGAGACGCTGTTCGACGACACCTACGCGCAGGACGAGGACGAAGGAGATCCAACCCTGCAGCTCAAGGGGTGGAACAGCAGCTATACGGGCGAGCCGATCCCGCGCGAGGAGATGATCGAGTGGGTCGGCCGCACGGTGGAGCGCATCCTGGCGCTGCGGCCGGAGCGCGTGCTGGAGATCGGGAGCGGGACGGGGCTGCTGCTCTTCCGTGTGGCGCCGCACACGCGGGCGTACCACGGGACCGACTTCTCGGGCGTGGCGCTGGAGCACATCCGCCGCTACCTCGCCGGATTCCCGCAGGTGACCCTGTCGGAGCGCGAGGCGGACGAGCTGGCGGAGTTCGCGGGGGCGGGCTTCGACACCGTCGTCGTCAACTCGGTCGCGCAGTACTTCCCGGACGTGGACTACCTGCTGCGCGTCCTCGATGGCGCGGCGGCGGCGCTGCGGCCCGGCGGGCGGATCTTCGTCGGGGACGTGCGCAGCCTGCGGCTGCTCGGGGCCTTCCATGCGTCCGTCGAGCTGGCGCGCGCGCCGGAAGACCTGTCCATCGGCCGGTTGCGGGAGCGGGTGCGGCGCGGGATGGCGGAGGAGCAGGAGCTGCTGGTGGATCCGGCGCTCTTCGAGGCGCTCCGGGCGCGCATCCCCCGCCTCGGGCGCGTGGAAGTGCAGGTGAAGCGGGATGAGCACGACAACGAGGTCACGCGCTTCCGCTACGACGTCGTCCTCCACCTGGACGTGGAGCCCGCCGGGATGGTGGAGCCCGTCGTCCACCCGTGGGATGGCGAGGACACCGCCGGGCTGCGCGCGCGGATCGAAGGGAGCGCGTCGGCGCTGCTGGTCCGCGGTGTCCCGGATGCGCGGGTGCGGGAGCACGTCCGCGTGCTGGAGAGGATCTCCGCCGCGGACGCTCCGGCGACGGCGGGGGGCGTGCGGGCGCTCTCGGACGCCGGGCCCGCGGGCGGGATCCAGCCCGACGCACTCTTCGCGCTGGGCGAGGAGACCGGCCGCGCGACCGAGGTGCGTCCCGGCGCGCCAGGGACGCTGGACGTGCTCTTCCATCCGGCCGGTGGGGTCTCGTCCTTCCCCGCGCACCAGGGCGAGGTGCAGCCCTGGGAGGCGTACGCGAACGACCCGCAGTGGGGCCGGCGCATGCGGGCGCTCGTCCCCGCGATTCGCGAAGCCGCCCGCGCCCGGCTGCCGGAGTACATGGTGCCGAGCGCCTTCGTGGTGCTGGAGGCGTTCCCGGTCACCCCCAACGGCAAGGTCGATCGCGCGGCGCTGCCCGCGCCCGACACGCCCGGCTCGCGCGGGACGTACGTAGCGCCGCGCACGCCGGCCGAGGAGCGGATGGCGGGGATCTGGGCGGAGGTGCTAAGCGTGGAGCGGGTGGGGGCGGAGGACCACTTCTTCGACCTCGGAGGGCACTCGCTGCTGGCGACGCAACTGGTCTCGCGGGTGCGGGAGGCGTTCCGGACCGAGCTGCCGCTGCGGGCGGTGTTCGAGGCGCCGACGCTGGCGGAGCTGGCGGGCCGCGTGGAGGCGCTCATGGCGGAGACGCCCGGCGACGCCGGAGCCCCGCCGCTGGTGCCGGTGCCGCGCGACGGCTCGCCGCTGCCGCTGTCGTTCGCGCAGCAGCGGCTGTGGTTCATCGAGCAGCTCGAGCCGGGGAGCACCGCGTACCACATGCCGTCCGCGCTGCGGCTGCGCGGGCCGCTGGACGCGCGCGTGCTGGAGCGCGCGCTGGGCGAGGTGGTGCGCAGGCACGAGGCGCTGCGCACCACCTTCGGCGAGCGCGAGGGAGAGCCCTTCCAGGTGGTGCACCCCGCCGGCGCCGCGCGGCTGGAGGTGACCGACCTGTCGCACCTGGCGCCCGCGGAGCGCGAGGCCGAGGCCCGCCGGCTCGCCGGGGAAGAGGCGCAGCGCCCCTTCGACCTGCGCGCGGGGCCGCTCTTCCGTACGCGGCTGCTGCGCCTGGGCGAGGACGATCACGTGCTGGTGCTGGCCATGCACCACGTCGTCAGCGACGGCTGGAGCATGGGCGTGCTCTCCGGCGAGCTGGGCGCGCTCTACGAGGCGTTCGCGCGCGGCGAGGCGTCGCCGCTGCCGGAGCTGCCGGTGCAGTACGCCGACTTCGCGGTGTGGCAGCGCGCATGGCTCAGCGGTGAGGTCCTGGAGCGGCAGATCGCCTGGTGGCGCGAGCGCCTGGCCGGCGCGCCCCCGCTCCTGGAGCTCCCCACCGACCATCCCCGCGCCGCGACGCCGGACAGCCGCGCCGGGCGCGTGTTCCGCGCGCTCCCGCCCGAGACGGCCGAGGGGGTGCGGGCGCTGGCCAGGCGCGAGGGGGCCACGCTGTACATGGTGCTGCTCGCCGCGCTGGACCTGCTGCTGGCGCGCTGGTCGGGGCAGGAGGACGTGGTCGTCGGCACGCCCATCGCCAACCGGACGCGGCGCGAGA
>NZ_DATIND010000162.1 GCF_035474595.1 Longimicrobium sp. | reverse complement strand
GGGAGGCGTCCTCCAGAGCGGAACCGGCTGCCGAGCCGAACAGCCTCGCGCAGTTTGCGAGGCTTCCCGTAGTTGTTGCTGCGACTTTAGTCGCCGGTGAGGGGCAAGGCCGCGAACTTTCTATTCAGGCCGGCCACACCGCCGTTTCCCCAGCGCGAGCGGTTGCAGGCCGAAGGATCTATATAGGCGAGGACGCACGTGCGCTTCCGGATTGGACGATGATCTCCGACTTCGATAGTGACGCGCGGGGTTGAACCAGCGAATGGAGAGGGGACGATGGGTGCGTGGGGAGTGGGTTCGTTCGACAACGACGCCGCGCTGGACTGGCTCGACACCCTCGACCGCCTGGGCGCCGAAGCGCTCCTGATCGCCTTCCAGACCATCGCGGAAGAGGACGAGCGCATCGAGACCGAGCAGGCGCGCATCGCGCTGGCCGCGGCGGAGGCGGTCGCCGCCGCGCGCGGCCACGCCGCGCCCGACCTCCCCGGCGAGCTGGCGGAGTGGACCGACGCGCACGGCCGCACCGTCGACGACGCCCTGGCCGCGCAGGCGAAGGACGCCGTCACCCGCATCCGCGACCGCAGCGAGCTGGCGGACCTGTGGGAGGAGCAGGACAGCGGCCCCGAGTGGGACGCCAGCATCGCCGGCCTGCTGGAGCGGCTGGGCGCAGGCGGAGATTGATTTCGGATCAGCTCGACGATCTTCCATCTCTCAAACCGCTGGATCTTTCGTTTTCGGTCCGCCGCGACGGCGCCCTACTTCGCCTCCAGCCAGCTCGTCCCGATGCCGCTTTCCACGCGCAGCGGCACGTCGAGCACGGCGGCGTTCTCCATGCGGTCGCGGACGAGGTTCTGCACCTCCTCCTCGTCGCCCTGCGGCGCCTCGAAGAGGAGCTCGTCGTGCACCTGCAGGAGCATCCTGGCCCAGCCGGGGCGCGCGTCCAGGTCCCGCTGGATGCGGATCATGGCGATCTTGATGAGGTCCGCGGCGGTGCCCTGGATGGGCGCGTTGGTGGCCGCGCGCTCGCCGAACGAGCGGATGTTGAAGTTGCGCGCGTTGATCTCGGGGATGTAGCGGCGGCGCCCGGTCAGCGTCTCCACGAACCCGTTGGCGCGCGCCGTCTCCATCATCTGGTCCAGGTAGCGCCGCACGCCGGGGAAGCGCTGGAAGTAGGCCTCGATGAACTCCTTCGCCTCCGCCGTCGTCATCCCCAGCTGCTTGCCCAGCGCGAACGGGCCGATGCCGTAGATCACCGCGAAGTTCACCGTCTTCGCCCGGTCGCGCATCTCCTTGCTCACCGCGTCGGGCGCCACGCCGAAGATGATGGCCGCCGTCTGCCGGTGGATGTCGGCGCCGGCGCGGAAGGCCTCCACGAACGCCTCGTCGCCCGAGTAGTGGGCCAGGATGCGCAGCTCGATCTGCGAGTAGTCGGCGACCACGAAGCGCGTCCCCTCGGCGGGGATGAAGCCGCGGCGGATCTCCGCTCCCATCTCGGTGCGGATGGGGATGTTCTGCAGGTTGGGGTCGGAGGACGCCAGCCGGCCCGTCGCGGCGACGGTCTGGTTGAACGAGGTGTGGATGCGCCCCGTCTCCGGATTGACCGACTTCGGCAGCGTGTCGACGTAGGTGCCGCGCAGCTTCTCCACCTGGCGGTACTGCATCAGCAGCGTGGGGAGCTCGTGCCCCTGCGACGCCAGCTCCTGCAGCACGTCCACGTCGGTCGAGGCGCCGGTCTTGGTCTTCTTGATCACCGGCAGCCCCAGCTTGCCGAACAGGATCTCGCGCAGCTGCGGCGTGGAGCCGATGTTGAACTCCTGCCCCGCGGACGCGTAGATCTGCGCCTCCAGGTCGCGCAGCTGGGCGCGCATCTGCTCGCCCATCCGCCCGAAGAACTCCTCGTCGATCCGGATCCCGTTCCACTCCATCTCGGCCAGCACGCGCACCAGCGGCATCTCGATGTCGCGGAAGAGCGGGTCGAGGTGCAGCCGCTCCAGCTCCGGCGCGAACCGCTCGTGCAGCCGCAGGGCGATGTCGGCGTCCTCGCACGCGTACTCGCTGGCGCGCGACAGCTCCACCTCGGCGAAGGCGATCTGCGCCTTTCCCTTCCCCGCGACGTCCTCGTAGTGGATGGTCTTGTGGTCCAGGTGCTGGAGCGCCAGCGAGTCCAGCCCGTGCTCGCGGCGCCCCGGCTCCAGCAGGTAGCTGGCGACCATGGTGTCGAAGTCGATCCCCCGCAGCGCGATCCCCTCGCGGCGGAACACGAGGAAGTCGTACTTCAGGTTCTGCCCGATCTTCCGCACCCCCGCGTCTTCGAGCATGGCGATCAGCTCGCGCATCTCGGGATGGTCCAGCGCGGGAAGGTTCTTCACGCCCTCGCCCTTCCGCGACTCGGGAGACGGGTCGCCCGCGCCGCCCAGCAGGTCGCCCTGCGCGGGCGCGGGAAGGCGGTGGCGGAAGGGGAGGTAGTAGGCCTCGCCCGGCTTCAGGGAGAGGGAGATGCCGCACAGCTCGGCGAGCATGGGGTCCGTGCTGCTGGTCTCCGTGTCGACGGCCACGTAGCCCTGCTCGCGGACGCGGCGCACCAGCTCGTGCACGGCGGACGCGGAGTCGACCAGGTGGTACTCGGTCGGCATCCGCTCGCTCTTCCCGCGCTCCTCCTCGTCCGGCGCGGCGTAGTCGCGCGCCAGCGTGTTGAATTCCAGGTCCAGGAAGATCTCGCGCAGCGCCTTGCGATCCGGGTTCTGCAGCTTGAGGCGTTCGAGGTCCAGCTCCACCGGCAGGTCGTGGTGGATGGTGACCAGCCGCTTGGACAGCAGCGCCTCGGCGCCGAAGGCCTCCAGCGCCTCGCGCGGGCGCTTGGCCTTGATCTCGCCCGCGTGCGCCAGGATCTCCTCGATCGGCCCGTACTCCTCGATCAGCTGCACCGCGGTCTTGGGCCCGATGCCGGGAACGCCGGGCACGTTGTCGCTGGCGTCGCCGATGAGGCCCAGGTAGTCGACCACGCGCTCGGGGGGCACGCCCAGGCGCTCGTTGGCGTTACGGGTGTCCACCCACTCCTCCTCCACCGCCGCGGGGCCGCCGCGCCCCGGGTTCAGCAGGCAAACGTGCGGGCGGATGAGCTGGTAGAAGTCCTTGTCGCCGCTCACGATCACCGTCTCCAAGCCGGCGTCCACGGCCTGATGGGCGAGGGTGCCGATGACGTCGTCGGCCTCGTACCCCTCCAGCTCCAGCACGGGGATGCGGAAGGCCTCGACCATGTCGCGCACGCGCGGGAGCGAGGCCTTCAGCTCGTCGGGCATCTTCTCGCGCGTGGCCTTGTACTCGGGGTAGATGACGTGCCGGTCGCTCATCCCCGCGTCGAAGACCATCCCCAGGTAGTCGGGGTCGTGCTTCTCGATGACCTTGATGAGGAAGCGCGCCACGCCGAACGCGGCGCTGGTGTTCTCGCCGCGGCTGGACATCAGGGGGCGCGACACCAGCGCGAAGAAGGCGCGGTAGATGAGCGCGTAGCCGTCGATCAGGTACAGGCGCGGGCGGGTCTTCTCGGGCTTTTCCACGTGCGTTCGCGGGCGAGGTCGAAGGTCTGCCGAACCGCGCGGAATCTATCCCCCGCGCCGGACGCGGGCAAAGCGGCGCGGTGCCGGCGCGGGGGATGGGTGATGAACGGAGGAGCATCCCTCGCCATTCCCGGGACTCGGCCGATATCGAGCCGGGCGAGGTGTCGGGAAGTTGTACGCGAGTACAGAAACGCGACGGATGTTTGGGGGCGGCTGATACCGGAATTCGTTGCAGGATCTATACATCACGTCGGCAAAGGAGGTGGCCCGGGAGATGCCTGTGGAGAAGGGCGTCCGTGCGAAGACACCTCCCAGCCTCTCGCGTGCACCATGATCTACCCCGTTCCGTCTACCCGCTCGCGCAACACCCGCCCGCGCCGCCACACCGCCGCCGTACAGGAGGAGCCCGTGACCACCACCCTGGCAGGCCGCGAGGCGGTGAGCGCGGCCAAGCTGATCTCCTTCATCAACCACGAAGTGCAGACGCGCCCCGAGTGCACCAACGTGAAGGTGCGCAGCGGCGCGTGGGACCTGGACCCGCGGGCCGACGAGTGCAACTGGTCGCCCACCAGCCTGGTGGTGCACGTGAACGGCACCGTCACCCCGGCCGCGTTCGAGGAGCTGCGCAAGGTGATCGCCCGCGCCCGCGAGCGCTTCGACGTGGTCGCGCCCGAGGCGTACCTGCTGTAGGGCGGGCTCGCGATCGCCAGCAACGGCGGGCGAAGTCGAGATCACCAGCAACGGTGATCGGGTGATCGCGTCGCGGGGGATATCGCGGTGATAGCGCGGGATACCGCGAGTGATTTAGATCCGCGAAAATGCGAGTGAACTCGCGGCTACGACGGCACGCAGTTCGCCTTCGCGGACTTCAGATCTGCGCGGGACAGGGTTAGAAGCGGGCGGCCGGCATCCAGCGATGCCAGCCGCCCGCGCTTGCGATCGGAATCCTTGTCCGCCATCTCGCGCCGCCTTACCGATGTAGCCGCACGACGGGCGTCGAAGCTCCCTGTCCCTCATCAGCCCACCCCACCCGTGAGGCATCCATGCGGCCATCCGCGCTCGTCCTCTCCACCTTCCTGCTCTCCGCCTGCAGCGTCGCGGTGAACACCGGGCCGGGCGCGCCGGGGATGATCGGGCGCGCGTTCGCCGGGTCGTGGAAGGGCACCGGCTCGCAGTCCGACCACCCCGGCGAGTGGTCGATCGCGCTGACGCTGGCGGACGGCGCGCGCGACGCCGTGGTGGGCACCATCACCTATCCGTCGCTGGATTGCGGCGGCGACCTGCTGCTCCGCCGCGCGGACGGCGGACGCATGGAGCTGCGGGAGCGCATCACCTTCGGCGAGTGCGTGGACCACGGCATCGTCACGCTGACGCCCGCGAGCGGCGGCGGGCTGGACTACGCGTGGCGGGTGGAGACCGGCGAACTGGCCGCGCGCGGCACCCTCTCGCGCGCCACGCCGCCGCCGGAGCCGTGATCAGAGGCGGGCGCCGGGGAGGGTAATAGGCGCGAAAATGCGAGTGAACTCGCGACGTAATCGTTCAGTCGGTGCAACAAAGTTGTGGACTTTGTCCACGAGAGCCACTACATCTTGTGGCTCATGAGCCTCATCGAGCAGTTGGAAGCGAGTGGCGAGGTCCTTTCGCCTGCGGTCCGTGCAGCGATCGAGCTGC
>NZ_DATIND010000161.1 GCF_035474595.1 Longimicrobium sp. | reverse complement strand
GCACGTCCGCACGCGCCCGATCTTCTTCGTGGTGACGAGCCCCGCCTGCTCCAGAACGCCGACGTGCTTCTTCATGCCCGTGAGCGTCATGTGGAACTTCTCGGCAAGGTCCGTGATCGAAGCGTCGGCTCGTCCGAGCTGCTCCAGAACGCCACGCCGCGTGGCGTCCGAGAGCGCGGCGAACGAAGTATCGAGTCGGGTCGTCACATACTGAACCATATGGTTCAGTATTTAACGCAAGCGTTCGCGGCATGCAAGGGGTGGCCGCGAAGAACGATGCGTCCTGCGATGCCGGCAGAGCGTGCGCATCCGTGACCTGACGAAGTTTGCCCGCAACCTGCGACGACACGAGAAGGCATCGTAAACCACGGTTCCTACCCGATCCACACCGGCCGCCTGGAAGGCATCGACAACAAGATCAAGGTGATCAGGCGGCAGGCGTACGGCTTCCGCGATGACGACTGCTTCATCCTCAAGATCAAGGTGCCTTCCCAGGCGAACTGCAACTGAATCCGCGATGAACCGATTTTTCTGTTTTCAGTTCGGCGATGCCCCCGCCACGCGGAAGCGGGAGACGAGCGTGGCCAGCCGCTCCGCCAGCGCGTTCAGCGAGTCCGCCGAGGCGGCGCCGGTGTCGCGCGTGCCGCCGGCCAGCGTGGCGATCGACGCCATCGTCCCCTCCAGCTGACCGGCGAGCGCCGCCATCTCCTCGGCCGAGGCGGCGTTCTCCTCGGCCACCGCGGCCACGTCGCCGATCATTCCCGTGGTCTCGTGCACGCGCCCGGAGATGGCGCGCGTCTCGGCGGCCACCTCCTGCACCACGCGCTCGCTCTCTTCCAGCGCCTGGAAGATGGCGTCCAGCGCGCCGCCCACCTCGGCCGCGCGCCCCGCCGTCTCCTGCACGCCGGCCGCGCTGCGCTCGATGGACACCACCGTCTCGTCGATGTCGCGCTGCATCTCCGCGACGACGGCGACGGTGTGCGACGCGGCCCCCGAGGCGCTCTCGGAGAGCTTGCGCACCTCGTCGGCGACGACCGCGAAGCCGCGCCCCGCCTCGCCCGCGCGGGCCGCCTCGATGGCCGCGTTCAGCGCCAGCAGGTTGGTCTGGTCGGCCACCTCGGTGATGGCGCGCACGAACTCCTCGATGCGCGTGGAGTGGCGCTGCAGCCGGCGCACCTGCTCGGTGTTCTCGCGCGCCACGCGCCCCAGGTCGCCGGTGGCGCGGGCGATGGCGCGCACCGTTTCGCCGCCGCCGCGCGCGGCCGCCACGCTGCCGCGGATGCTCTCGGCCATCCGCTCCGTTCCCGCGGCGATGTTCCCCAGCGAGCCGGAGATCTCGCCCGTCTGCGAGAAGGCGTGCTGCGCCGCGGCGGCCTGCTCCTCGGCGCCGGCGGTGATCTGCGAGGCCGCGCCGTTCAGGTGCTCCACGCCGGTGCGCGTCTCCCAGGTCAGGCTGGCGATCTCGGCGCTGTGCGCGCCCAGCGTGGTGCCGGTGCGCTGGATCTCGGCGATCACGCCGCGCAGGTCCTCGGTCATGCGGTTGAAGGAGCGCGCCATCTCGCCCACCTCGTCGCGCCCCGCTACCGCCAGCGTGCCGCCGGTCAGGTCGCCCGCGGCGATGCGCCCCGCGGCCTGGGCCACGCGGGTGACGGGGCCGGCCACGCCGCGGTGCAGCACGCGGCTGAGCAGGGCGCCCGCCGCCGCCAGCACCAGCAGCGAGGCGATGCCGGTGGCCAGCGCGGCGGTCCCCGATGCGGCCACCTGGCGGTCCAGCGCGTCGCCCGAAGCCTGCTGCGCGTCTTCCAGCTGGCCCAGGTACACGCGGAAGGTGTCCAGGCTGGCCTGGAGCGCGGCGTCGTCGCCCGCGTTCTCGCGCGCGGCGCCCGCCGGCGCGGCCGCCAGCCGGGCGGCGATGCGGTCGCCGATCGAGGCCATCCGCTCCCGCGCCGCCATCGCCTGCTCGGCGGTGGCGCGGCGGTCGGCGGGAAGGCCGGGGAGCGCGCGGTAGCGGTTCAGCCGGTCGCCGGTCTGCGCGATGTTCTCGGCGTAGAAGTCGAGCGCCTTCCGCGCCTCGGCGCCGCCGGCGGCGTGGGCGGCCTGGTCCAGGGCGAGCCGGGCCTGGTAGCCGTCGCGGTCGATGTTCAGCACCAGCCCCAGCCCGGCCATGTCGCGGGTGGAGAGCGTCCGCGTGAGGGCGCGGGCGCGCTGCGCCGCGGCGAGCATGGCCGCCACGCCGAGCGCGGCCACCAGCAGGAGCACGGCCACGCTCGCGCGCAGCTTCCAGGCGAAGGGCCAGTCGCGGGGCGGGCGAACGCGAAAACGGCCGGCGTCCTGTGCGGACACCGGAGCGGCCGGCGTGAGCGTGTCGGTCATTCGGCAGTGATGGAGGAACCGGGGCGTGCGGGGCGTGCGCCGCGACCGGCCTCAGGCCGGCGCGGTGGGGACGCGCAGATGAAGGCTCCAGCCGCGGAGCCGCCGTTGAATCCAGTTGGAGACATAAACTTACGCGCCCTTCCGCACCTCGGCAAGCGCGCACCGAAGCGAGGACGGAGTGCGGGCGGCGACGCGATTTGCGCGGTTCAGGCGCGGTCGCGCGGCATCGCAAGTTCGGCCAATCACGAACCTGTGAACCGGCAGCGGAGGGTCAGGAAAGGCAGGGTCGCCGCGCGGTCCACTCCGGCGAACGGGGTGGACCGCGCAACGATTTTTGATCCGCAAGAAACAGCGGGGAGGGATGGGTGGAGGGAGTTGGGGTGGGAAATCGTGCTCGGGGCAGGGCTCTCGTGGAACGATTCGGGCGCAGCCGGTCACCGGCGACTGAAGTCGCAGCAACAACCACGGGAAGCCTCGCAAACTGCGCGAGGCTGATCCGCTCATTCCTCGGCATCGGCGCTCGGCCGCAATCTTCCTGACGCGATTGAAAAGAGGGTGGGGGATTCGCACCCCCGGGGCGGGTCACGCCCTCGCGGATAGCAACCGCGCGCAATCGGCCAGCTCTGCCAACCCTCCATCATCCTGCCGTGCAGTCGGGACGCGCGGATTCGAACCGCGGGCTTCTCGCACCCGAAGCGAGCGCTCTGGCCTGGCTGAGCTACGTCCCGTCCTTCACCTGCAATCCAGTCGAGACGCGCGGACTCGAACCGCGGGCCTCCCGCTCCCAAAGCGGGCGCTCTGCCAACTGAGCTACATCTCGAAAATGCCTCCGCCAGGATTCGAACCTGGGACCTCCGGATTCGTAATCCGGCGCTCTCGTCCGCTGAGCTACGGGGGCAACGGATAGGGGACAGGGGATAGGGGACAGGGACGGCAAGGAACGCGCGTCCGTCCAAGGTCGTCCACGCGGCGGAGACAGAGTCGAGAGAACTCATCTCCCTGCTGTTCCCTATCCCCTGTCCCCTGGCCCCTATTCCCTACCAGAACAGCTCGGCCACTTCGCCGTGGCGGGCGCGCACCAGCTCCCACGCGGTGGGGGTGCGCGGCTCGGCGAGCAGCGGCATCCCGGCCTCGGCGGGGGTGCGGTCGGCCTTCAGGTTGTTGCACGGCTCGCAGGCGGTGGCAACGTTGCGCCACGCGTCGGAGCCGCCGCGCGACAGGGGCACGACGTGGTCACGGGTCAGCCGGTGCCCCGCGCGCCGAACCTCCGCCTCGCCGCGCCCGCAGTACAGGCAGCGGCGGCCGTCGCGGTCGAAGAGGTTGTGGTTGCCGCCGCCCAGCGGCGCCGCCCCGAACAGGCGGCCGGGCAGCTTCACGTTCGCCCGCAGGCGCACGATGCGCGGCGCGGGAACCACCATCCGCATCGAGCGGAAGCGGCGCGTGGGGTGGGCGCGCTCGATCTCGGCCTTGCCGTCCACGTACAGCTGCACGGCGCGCTGCACCGTCACGGTGCCGATCGGCAGGTAGCCCTGGCTGATGACCAGCGTCATGCTCATGGTCGCATCTCTCGCTCACCTTTCCGGGAATCGAAATCGCGTCCGCCCGGCTCCCGAATCCGGGGGGACGCCGGCCCGCCATGCGCGGGCAGAACTGCCTATCGGGAAGAAGTGGAACCGGGCGGATTCGAACCGCCAACCAGCCGCGTGCAAGGCGGCTGCTCTCCGTTGAGCTACGGTCCCGGAAAAAGTGCCAAGTTCCAAGTGCCAAGTGCCAAGTGCCAAGTGCTGAGTGCTGAGTGCTGAGTGCTGAGTGCTGAGTGCTGAGGAATCGAGTTGCAGCCCGCTCCGGCGCCGAAATGCTCCCTCCTTCTCCTGCTGTCGGGAGAAGGAGGGCTGGGGAGGATGAGGGCCCCGGCGCGAAGCGCCTCCCGCCGTGCCTCGATCGCATCGACTCCAGCACTTGGCACTTGGCACTTGGCACTTGGCACTTGTGCAGTAGACACGGGAGGAATCGAACCTCCGGCCCCCCGGATATCAGCCGGGTGCTCTCACCTCTGAGCTACGTGTCTGCGTGGAGCACCCCGTACCGGATTCGAACCGGTGATCTCCCGGGTCAAAGCCGGGTGTCCTGGGCCGCTGGACGAACGGGGAGATGTGAAGCGGACAGCGGGATTCGAACCCGCGGCCTCGACCATGGCGTAGTCGCGCTCTGCCAGCTGAGCTATGTCCGCACGATGAAGCGATGCCACGGGGAATCGAACCCCGATCTCCGGAGAGACAATCCGGTATCCTGACCGTTGAACGATGGCACCCTGGTTCCGCAGCACGGCGAGAGGGACTCGAACCCCCAACCCCCGGTTCTGGAGACCGGTGCTCCACCATTGAGCTATCGCCGCGTGTTACGAGCATTCGTTCCGCGAGCGGAGAGGAGCGGACCTTCCGGCCGTGCCGCGCCCCCGCCGCCGGGAGTCGCGTGCCACGGGGTAGGTGCGGGCGCCGGCCGTCCGGCCCGCCCTCTCCGCTCGCGAAACGTTCACGAGAACCCTTGACCCGAGTTTTCAAACATGCCGGACCGCGTGGGCCCGCTGGTGCTTCATGCCGGTCCGTCCGTTTCACCGGAAGCCGCCGGAGTGCCGCGGGTTACAGCGCCCGAAAAGCGAAAGCGCCCCGCCTCCACGTGCGGGAGGCGGGGCGCTCGATCCTTCCAGCGCCAGATCCGGGTGCGGGGATCTACCCCCGCAACGGACCTCCTCCCGCGAGCTGTGCCTGATCCTGCTGGTACCACCGGCTGCCGAATCGATCGCCGCCTTCCGAACCGCCCCGGCGTCCGCCAATGGCCGGCGCGATGATCCCACCGAAGTCCACTCCCTGCTTCGTGCCGGCCGGCAGCATGGCCGGCGCGCACGGCTCCACCGCGGCCCCGTGCGCCAGCGGCGCGGGGACGATCACGGACGCCGCTTGCGGCATACGGACGGCGGCGGAGAAGAGAGTGGTCATCGCAGGATCGTCCTTCGTTCGTCGGTCGTTCGGTTCAGCTCCGGCGGTCGGTCGCCGGCCGGAGCTTGGGGCAAAACGAAAACGGGAGGCGCGTCCGATCGCCCCGTTTCCGAGGCAGATCCCGTCTCGCAGACCAGCCCTTGGAGGCTCGGTGCTGCGCTGACGGCTTGGGACGCGACTCCCGTTTCGAGCGCTAAGGCTAATCGAGCTCCCCGCGCGGCGTCAAGGGGGGCGATGAAAGTCGTTCACCGGGAGCGCGCGATTCGTTCCGCCGACGCTTGCGCGGAGCGATGGGCAAGTGAGCCATCCTCCGAACGAACGGCGGCCTTATGGATGCTCCCGCAGTCAGCGGTAACAGTGGCAGCCAGAGTCGCAGATCCCCACCGTCGTCCCCGGGCCATAGGCGGCGTCGCAGTAGTTCTGGCATTCCCAGTTGTAATAACAGTACGGCGTGCGCACCGCAGCCGACGATTTCGGCGGCGGCGACGCGAACGCCTCCCTCACGCCAAAACCGAGCGCCAGCACCACGACCGCCGAAAACGTCGCCCTGCTGAGCATGGAACGGTTCATCGCCAACCCCTCCTGTTGAGATTTCCACTACGGCGCCGCACATCCAAGCCCGTTGCTCCACATACTATCCGCCTTTTCTTAGGAAACAAGAGCCATGCGCACCACCGCCACGCGCAACCGGAACAGGATCGCGGCTCGTGCGGCCCGCTCCCGGCGACAGGCATCAGGGGGGTATGAAAAGCCGCTCACCGGAGCGCGGGATCCGTCCCGCGGCGCTTGCGCGGGACGCGGGGCGGCGGGCAAGTTGAGCCATCCTCCCGAACGAGCCATCTTCCCCGATCTCCCCGCGATTCCATGAGACGACACGTCCTTGCCGCGGCCGCGCTGCTGGCGCTCGCTCCCTCGCTGCCGCTGGCCGCGCAGGGGACGCCGGCCGAGCGGCTGCACCGCATCTTCAGCGACGAGTGGGAGCTGCGGCTGCGGGAGAATCCCCTCCTCGCCACGTCGATGGGCGACCGGCGCTTCAACGACCGGCTCCCGGAGGTGGGGCTCGCCGCGGAGGCGCGGCGGACCGAGGCGGCGCGCGGGTTCCTGGCCCGCGTGCGCGCCGTCCCGCGCGACTCGCTGGCGCGCGACGAGCAGATCAACCGCGACATCTTCGAGCGGCAGATGCGGGACCGCATCGAGTCGGCCGGGCTGCTGGACCACCTCATCCCCATCACCAACCGCGAGGGGTTCCACACCTGGTTTCCCGAGCTCCCCGACGAGGTGCCGCTCCGGACGGCGGAGGACTACCGCAACTACATCTCCCGCCTGCGCGCCTTCCGGCAGTACGCGGCGGGGCACATCGAGCTGATGCGCGAGGGAATGCGGCGGGGGATGGTGCTGCCGCGCGTGTCGCTGGAGGGGATCGAGGGCGTCCTCCAGCCGCAGATCGTGGACGACCCCGCGAAGAGCCTGCTCTGGAAGCCGTTCACGCAGTTCCCCGCGACCGTGCCCGAGGCCGAGCGCCCGGCGCTGATGGCCGCCGCGCGCGAGGCGATCACCACGGGCGTGGTGGCCGGATACCGCGACTTCCTGCAGTTCATCCAGCGCGAGTACCGCCCGGCGGCGCGCGCGGGGTTCGGGGCCAGCGAACTGCCCAACGGGCGCGCCTACTACGCCTACCTCGTCCGCCACTACACCACGCTGGACGAGGCCACGCCCGAGCAGGTGCACGCCACCGGGCTGCGCGAGGTGGCCCGCATCCGCGCAGGGATGGACAGCGTGATGCGCGCCACCGGGTGGACGGGCGACTTCGCCGGCTTCGTGCGGATGCTGCGCACCGACCCGCGCTTCTACGTGGCCACACCCGAGGCGCTGCTGGAGAAGAACAGCTACTTCCTGAAGCGGATGGACGGCGAGCTTCCGCGCCTGGTCGGCCGGCTGCCGCGGATGAGCTACGGGATCAGGACGATCCCCGACTACATCGCGCCGCGCACCACGACCGCGTACTACGGCCAGCCCAGCGGCGACGGCACCCGCGCGGGAACGTACTGGGTGAACGTGTACGACCTTCCCAGCCGCCCGCTGTACGAGATCGAGGCGCTGGCGAGCCACGAGGCCGTTCCCGGCCACCATCTCCAGCTGGCGCTGCAGCAGGAGCTGGAGAACATCCCCAACTTCCGGCGCTACGGCGGGGTGACGGCGTTCGTGGAGGGATGGGCGCTGTACGCCGAGTCGCTGGGGAAGGAGGTGGGCTTCTACCGCGACCCGTACAGCGAGTTCGGGCGGCTGAGCTACGAGATGTGGCGCGCCTGCCGGCTGGTGGTGGACACCGGCATCCACGCGCAGGGGTGGACGCGGCAGCAGGCCATCGACTTCATGGCCGAGAACAGCGCGCTGACCATGACCAACATCACCAACGAGGTGGACCGCTACATCGCCTGGCCGGGGCAGGCGCTGGCGTACAAGACCGGGCAGATGAAGATCCGCGAGCTCAGGACCGAGGCCGAGCGCGAGCTGGGACCCCGGTTCGACGTGCGCCGCTTCCACGACGTGGTGCTCGGCAGCGGCTCCATCCCCCTGGGCGTGCTGGAGGACAACGTCCGCCTCTGGATCGCGCAGGAGAAGGCGCGGCCCTGACGCGGCCGGGATCGGAGCGGGGATGGACGAGCGCGGGCCCGGAGGCGATCCTCCGGGCCCGCTCTGCTTCAGGGTCCGCTTACGGACTTCCATCACCCGGGGAGACAGAGGGATTCCCCCGGCTCCGCCCTCACGGTCCGTCGAAGCGGAAGAGGCTGCCTTCCTTCACGATATAGAGCTTCCCGCCGATCCACTTCACCCGGGTGATGCTTCCCCATGCACCCAGCGAAACCGCCGCGGAATGTGGGGGAGCGGAGAGGTAGAGCGCGTCGTCCATCAGGAGCACGACCTGGCCGTCCGGGCCCAGCGAGACGAGGCTGGCGTTGTGTCCCGGCCAGACCTCGTGCACCTCGCCCGATGGCGCGCGGACGAACGGCCGCCACGTTCCCGCGGCGTCGGGGCCCTCGAACGCCGTCCACCCGCTCATCATCTGGTACATCAGCGGTTCGGTGCCGGCGCGCCACGGCGTCAGCACCTCCTCGCCGCCGTCCGCGCCGCGGTAGACCAGCCGGTGGCTGCCGCCGGCCAGCTGCCCGTAGGCGAACGCGGAACCGTCCGTCACCGGGGCCTGGACGGCGGCCGCGGTGTCGAAGGTGAGCTGCGTGGCGTCGCCCCCGCGCCAGACGTAGAGCTGCGGCGCTCCGGCGCAGCAGGGCCCGCCCTCGTAGGGCCCACCCGCGATGGCGACGGTGCCGTCCTCGGCCAGGTCGAACGACTGCACCGCCAGCCAACCCGGAGCGTTCACGAGCGACGGCGCGAGAACGTCGTCGCGGTGCAGCGAGTAGTAGCCTCCGCCGGACGGTCCGAAGCCGACCCATGCCGCCCAGCGGCCACGGGCGCGCATGCCGGATCCCCCCAGGCTTCCGGCATTGCTCCCCCCGAACTCCCGGATCCCGTTGGGCTTCACGCTGATGGAGGAAACGCCGAAGTTCACGAGGGCGCCGGCGGCGGTCGTCACGGCCGGAATCCCGGGATGGATGTTGCTTTCCGCTACGCCGTACGCACCCTTGCCGGTGTGCACGTCGAACACGATGAGGGCGGGCTCCGCCACGAACACCCCCCAGTCGGGCGACGCGTCGATCAGGGGATAGGCGATCGACACCACCATCGTCCACGGACCGGGGACCACGCGGAACTCCTGCGTCTCCACCGAGGTGGACCTGCCCGCGGCGTCGGTGACGCGGAACACGAACTTCAGCGGCACGGTGGTCTTCGCGGCCGACCAGGTGGTCGAAACCGAGTCCGTGCCTTCCGCGATCCGGATTTCCGCGCTTCCGATCCGCACGAACGCCTTCATCGACCTGCAGCTTCCCGGCTCCTCGCAGCGGGCGCGAACCCGCACGAGCCCGGCGACCACCGTTCCGTTCGGCTCGAGGACGTGGGCGCGGGCCGTACCGGTGACGGCATCCGTGGGGTCGCCGCAGGCCCCCAGGGACAGGAGCAGGGCGGGGAGGATGAAGCGAAGGGTGCGGATGGGCATCGGTGACTCCATGCAATCGGCTTCCGGCGACAGTGCGGCGGTCCGCGGCTTCTACGGCCGGTCGAGCCGGTACAGCCCGCCTTCCTTCACCACGTACATCTTTCCGCCGGTCCACTTCACGTGGCCGATGTCGCCCCAGGTGCCGAGCGAGACGGCGGTGGTGTGTGGCGCCTCGGAGAGGTAGAGCGTGCCGCCGGCCGAGAGCAGCACCTGGCCCAGCGGACCGAGCGAGACGAAGCGCGTGCCCGCGGGCGCGGCAGGCCAGACGGCGTGCACGTCCCCCGACGGCGTGCGCACGAAGGTGTGGAAGGCGCCCGACGCGTCCGGGTACTGGAACGCGGCCCAGCCGTTCAGCAGCTGGTAGTCCCGGCGCGGGGCGATGGCCGGCTGCCCGCCCGTGCTCGGCAGATCGGGAGTGAGCAGCTCCTCGGCGCCGCCCGCGCCGCGGTACACCAGGCGGTGGGTGGCGCTCGTGCCCGTCCCCGTCTCGCGCAGGTAGAGGATCGCCGAGCCGTCCGTCACCGGCCCGCGCACGGCGACGCCGGCGTCGGTGGTGAGCTGCGTGGGCGCGCCGCCGCTCCAGACGTACAGCTGCGTGTGGTCGCACGCGCAGCTTCCGTCGGCGGTGTAGGTGCCGGCCGCGAAGGCGATGGTGCCGTCGTCGGCCAGGTCGAACGACTCCACCGCCAGCGCGGCCGGCGTGCTCACCAGCGTGGGCCCCAGCACGTCGTCGCGGTGCAGCTGGAAAGCGGGGCTGAAGTCCAGACGCCCCCGCCACGCCGCCCAGCGGCCGCGCGCCAGCGGCCCGAAGCCCGGGTCGCTCACGGCGCCGCTCCCGCCGAACTCCTGCACGCCCCGCGGCTTGCCTGCAAACGAGCCCAGCCCGTAGTCCACGATCCCGCCCGCCGCCGTCACCCACGCCGGCATCCCCGGCCCGATGTTGCTCTCCGCGCGCACCGTGCGGTCCTCGCCGGTGCCCACGTTCCGCAGGTGCAGGAAGTCGTACGAGGGTGGGTCCGACACGTACAGCGCCCACTGCGGCGAGGCGTCCAGCAGCAGCCCGGGAACGGAGACGACCTGCGTCCACGACGAGTCGGGCGGGGCGCCTCCGCCGCTTCCCGGCAGGTCGATCTCGTGGCAGCCGGCGGCGAGCAGCACCAGCGCGGGCGCGGCGAGTGTGGACGGGCGAATCGGCATCGGGTCCTCCATGAAAGCGGGTCTGCCCGCGGCGATGCGGCGGGCCGCGGCCGCTACGGCCGGTCGAGGCGGTACAGGCCGCCGTCCTTCACCAGGTACAGCTTGCCGTCGATCCACTTCGCGTGTTTGATGGTGCCCCAGACGCCGACGTCCGTCGCGGTGGTGTGGGGCGAGTCCGAGAGGTACAGGGTGCCGTTCGCGGAGAGCAGCACCTCGCCCCGCGGCCCCACGGAAACGAACCGGGTGCCCGCGGGCGCGCCGGGCCACACCGGGTGCACGTCGCCCGCGGGCGTGCGCACGAAGGTGTGGAACGCGCCCGACGCGTCGGGGAACTGGAAGGCCGCCCAGCCGTTCAGGAGCTGGTAGTCCGTCCGGGGGAAGATGGCGGGGCGGGTGCCGAAGCTCGCGCTGGTGGTGGCGGGAAGGTCCGGGGTGAGGACCTGCTCGCCGGCCGCGCCCAGGTACATCAGGCGGTGGGCTGCTCCCGCCCCGGCCCGCACCTCGCGCAGGAACAGGAACGACGTTCCGTCCGTCACCGGGCCGCGCACCGCGGTCGTGGTGTCGGACGTCAGCCGCTCCGGCGCGCCTCCCCGCCAGACGAACAGCTGCGGGTGGGGGCTGATGCAGTAGCCGGTGCGGACGGAAGCGGACAGCGCCACCGTCCCGTCCTCGGCCAGGTCGTATCCCTCCGCCACCAGCGAATCGGGCGTCTCGGCCACCGTCCTGTTCCGCACGTCGTCGCGGACCACCACGCACGACCTCGAGAACCCCCCGATGAACGCGGCCCAGCGGCCGCGGCCCAGCGGCGATTGCCCTCCCGTCTCGTGGATGCCGCTGCCGCCCCACTCCTGCACGCCTTCCGGCTTCTCGGCGATGATGTGCGGCCCGAAGTCCACGATGGCGCCCGCCTCGGTCACCGATCCCGGCATCTCCGCGCCGATGTTGCTTTCGGCCGCGAGCGGCTGGTTATGGCCGGTGCGCACGTTCAGCAGCCGCAGGAAGTCGTAGTACGGCGGGTCCGTCACGTAGATCGCCCAGTCCGGCGACGCGTCGATGAGGGCGCCGTCGACGGAGACCACCAGCACCCACGAGTGGTGCACAACGGAGAAGCTCCGCTCCACCGCCGCCGTGGCGCCGAACCCGTTGCTGGCGCGGAAGACGAACTGCAGCGACGGCTCCGTCACCCCGGCCACCGAGTAGGTGGTGGAGACGGAGTCGACCCCCTGCGCGATGCGTGTTTCCACGCCGCCCACGCGGACGAACGCCTCGAGCGAGCGGCAGCCGCCCGGGTTGTCGTCGAAGCAGGTGGCCCGGACCTGGACCTCGCCGGCCAGCACGGGGGTCGCCGGCTGCAGGACGTTGATCTGCATGGGCGCGTCGTGCACCACCGTGACCGCGGCCATGGCCGTGTTTCCCCGTACGTCGCGGGCGAACACCCGCAGCCGCCGCGGCCCCGCCGCGTGGATGAACGAAAGGAGGGCTTTCCAGCGCAGGCGCGTGGCCGAATCTCCCGCCAGCTGAAGCTCGGCGGTGTAGTCGGGCGTGACCACCCACACGTCCTTCACGTCGCTCTCGTGCGGCACCTCCACCTCGAGCGGCACGTCGTCCAGCGTCACCCCCGCGGCCGGGGTGAGGATGCGCACGTGGATGGGCCCGCCGGCCGTGCCGTGGAAGACCGCCGGGGCGAGCCCGCCCACCGTGGCCGTCGCGGTCCACTCGCCGATGTAGGGGCCCAGCGTCCAGGTGGCGCTCGCGCGGCCGTCGGCGCCGCTGCGCACCGAGTCCACGCTCAGCGTTCCGGCATCCTCCTCCACCGTCCACACCACCGACACCCCCTGCACCGGGCGCCCCGCCGAATCGGCCACCAGCACCGTCAGCGGCGCGGCCAGCGGGTTTCCCGGCGTGCCGAGCTGCGCGTCGCCCGCGACCACGGCGACGCGGGCGGGCGTGCCGGCCCCGGGAGTCGGGGCGGGCTGCGTGGTGTCGCTGCAGGCCGCCGCGAACAGGAGCAGGGCGGGGAAGATGCGGCGGAAGACGGGGGGGATCGGCATGGGCGGGTCTCCAGGAAGCGGCGGCGACCGGGGAGCGGCGTCTACGGATATTAACCTTTCAGTACCGCACCCGGTAGACGTATTGGAGGTGAAATCCGTCACAAGCCGGTCGTCGTGCCAAGCGTTTGCAGATGCCGTCCTTCCATCCCCCCGCGTCTCCGCGCGGGGGGGACGCGGCGGGAGAATGTGTCGGCAACCAGATCGCGCCGGATGCGAACGCCCGCGGGCCCGGAGGATGTCTCCCCCGGGCCCGCGGCCACCCCCATCGTCCGGCACCGCTCGCGGCTCCGCTCCCCCTCACCGCACGGCCGGATGCCGCCGGTAGGCCGGGATGCGACGGGTCGGGGAGACGCCCTACTACGGCGTCACCGTGACCGGGATCTCGGCGAAGGTGCCGTTCTGCGCCTGGATGCGGAGCTTCGCGGAGCCCGCCCCCGCGGCGTGGAGGTTGGCGAAGTAGTACCTGCTCACCCCCACCGTTCCCGTTTCGGCCACGGTGAACACCGCCGGGTTGGTGCTGCTCCACGCCACCGGCGCCGAGGGAGGCAGGAGGTTGCCGAAGGCGTCGAACGCCTTCGCCTGGGCCTGCACCTGCGTGGAGTTGGACAGGTCCGTGAGCGTCAGCGAGGACTGCTGGAAAACCAGCGACGCGATGGGCCCGGCGAGCACGACCACGCGGAAGTCCTGCGTCGGGTCCAGCCCCGCGACCTGCGCGCCGAAGTTCTGCGTTCCCGCGACGGTGTTGAACTGCCACTGCGTGCTGGCGATGCCGTTCGCGTCGGTCACCGACGTGGTGGGCGACACCGTGCCGGCGGCCGAGCGGGCCACCCACGTCACCGTCACGCCGGGCACCCCGTTGCCGTACGGATCGAGCACCTTCAGCTGGAAGGGCGTCGTCACGTTCTGCCCCGCCGGGATGGTGGTGAGGGTCGGGCCCAGCATCTCGTAATGGTTGTACGCCGCGGGGGCCACGGTGACGGCGAACGCCGCGTCGTCCGCGGTCGCCGGCGTGGTGGCCCGCGCGGTCTGCGCGCCGGACACGGTGGTCGTCCACGTGGTCGAGGCGGTGCCGTCCGCCGCCGTCAGCACCGTGGCTGCCGAGAAGGCGCAGCACGACCCGGTGAACGAGACGGGCACGTGCGCCAGGCCAGCGCCCCCGGCCGTGCGCACGCGGGCGGTGAGCTGCACCGCCGCGCCCGCCGCCACCGTCGCGCCGTTCCCCGCCAACGGCTCCACCACGGCGTCCGCGGGCACCGTTCCCGTGAGCGTGAAGTGCACGGTTCCCGGCGAGGCGGACGCGTCCACCGTGGCCGGCGCCGCCAGGTCGGTTCCCATGGTCAGCGTGGCCTGCGCCACGCCTCCGGCGTCGGTGGTGCCCGCTGCGCCGGAGAGCGTTCCGCCCCCGCTGACGGTCCAGGCGACGGCGGCGCCGGGCACCGGCCGCCCCTGCGCGTCGGTTACGCGCACGCCCAGCGTGGTGGCCGTGCCGAGCGCCGGGGCCAGGCTCGTGCTCCCCACGGCCGCGATGGTGGTGGCGACGGGGGGCTGGCTGCTGGTGCCCCCGTCGCAAGCCGCGGCGGCCGCGATGCTGACGACGGCGCAGATCGAAGACAGGAGCCGCATGGTGCTTCGCATCCGGAGTATGCTCGAGGAGGGGTGATGGTGCAGGGGAACGCGAAGTGTGGTCCCGCCACCGTAAGATGATCGGCCAGAAGTGGCGCCGGAAGCCCGGGCGGCGAAGCGGCCGAAACGGACCGCCGGCCCTGCTTCATCCGCGTGTTCACCAGCGTCCGACGCCGGGATGACTCCCCCGCTCGCCGCCGCGTCACCGCCCCAGTAGCAGCTCACGACAAACTGGTACACCTTGCGGAGTCATCCATCGAATCGACCACCACTCAGCCAAACGTTTCCCGCCGCGGCACACGTGGTCCACCAGCAGTTCGGGGTGATCGGCGAGATCCCATCCTCCAGCACTCGGGCAATCTCGTGCGATCCGCACTCCCGCACTCTCGCACTTCGTTTCGTACGAGCGTTCGCGCGCTTGACGAACCTCCCGCGCGCGCGGCACTTTTGGCGGATGACTTCGAGCACGGAAACGTCGCGGGAGCAGGATCTGCTCGGCCGCTTCCGCGCGGGCCAGCGCACGGCGCTGGCCCGCGCCATCAGCATGGTGGAAAACGGGCGCCCCGGCTTCGAGGCGCTGCTCTCCGAACTGCACGGCGAGATGCTGCGCGCCCACCGCATCGGCATCACCGGGCCGCCGGGCGCGGGGAAATCGACCCTCACCTCCAGGCTGGCGATGGAGTATCGCAAGGCGGAGGAGAAGGTCGGCATCGTCGCCGTCGATCCGTCGTCGCCCTTCACCGGGGGCGCGCTGCTGGGCGACCGCATCCGCATGACCAACATCTCCACCGACCCCGGTGTCTTCATCCGCTCGATGGCCACGCGGGGCGCGCTGGGCGGATTGGCGACCACGACGAAAGAGGTCGCCGACCTGCTGGACGCGTACGGCTTCGAGCGGGTGGTGATGGAGACGGTGGGCGTGGGCCAGAGCGAGCTGGAGATCGCGGGGACGGCCGACACCTGCGTGGTCGTCCTCGTCCCCGAATCGGGCGATTCGATCCAGGCCATGAAGGCGGGGTTGATGGAGATCGCCGACGTGTTCGTGGTGAACAAGAGCGACCGCCCCGGCGCCGACAAGCTGGCCAACGAGCTGGAGCTGATGCTGCACATGCGTCTGGGCGACATGCCGCAGTCCGCCGGCCACCACGGCGTGAGCCTGAAGACGGTGGGCCGCCACGCCCGCGAGAGCGCGCGGCAGGCGGCGGCCGAATCGGGTGCGTGGGCCATCCCCGTCATCAAGACCGTGGGGCAGAGCGGCGAGGGCGTCGAGGAGCTGGCGCGAACGCTGGACCGCCACCGGGTGTACTTGCAGGACTCGGGCGAGATGTCGCGCCGGCGGCGCGCGCGGCTGGAGGAGCGGGTGCGCGCCGTGGTGGAGCGGCGGTTGCAGCGGCTGGCCTGGAAGTCGGGGCGGGGCGAGGAGATCCTGGCCCAGGCGCTCCCGGAGCTGGAGGGCGGCGGGCAGTCGCCGTACGAGGTGGCGGAGCGGATCGTGGCGGAGCTGGGGATCACACAACGATAGCCTGACGAAAGATCGCAACCATGAGCGTGGTCGAGAGCGGCGCGGCGCCGGCGGAGCTGCTGGAGCGCATTCGCCAGAAGGAGCGGGAGCTGGAGACGCTGAAGTCGTCGCTGGCCGCCTGGGAGGGCGCCGCCGAGCGCACCCCGGCGCGCGACGCCAACTTCACCTCCATCTCCGGCGTGGCCGTGGAGCCGCTGTACACGCCGCTCGACCGGCCGCAGCCCGCGCCCGAAGAGGCCGCGTACTACAACGCGGCCATCGGCTTCCCCGGCGAGTTCCCGTTCACCCGCGGGCCGTACGGCACCATGTACCGCACGCGGCTGTGGACCATGCGCCAGTTCGCCGGCTTCGGGACGAGCGAGGAGACGAACGCGCGCTACCACTTCCTGCTGGAGCGCGGGCAGACCGGGCTTTCGGTGGCGTTCGACTTCCCCACGCTGATGGGGTACGACAGCGACCATCCCCGCTCGCTGGGCGAGGTGGGGAAGTGCGGCGTGGCCATCTCGTCGCTCGACGACATGGAAACGCTGTTCAGCGGCATCCCGCTGGACCAGGTCAGCGTGTCGATGACCATCAACGGTCCGGCCATCATCCTCTTCGCCTTCTACGTGGTGGCCGCCGAGAAGCAGGGCGTCACGCCCGACCGGCTGCGCGGCACGGTGCAGAACGACATCCTGAAGGAGTACCAAGCGCAGCACGCGTGGGTGTATCCGCCCGAGCCAGCGCTGCGGCTGATCATCGACATGTTCCAGTGGTGCAGCCGCAACGCGCCCAAGTACAACCCCATCTCCATCTCCGGCTACCACATCCGCGAGGCGGGGGCCACGGCGGTGCAGGAGCTGGCGTACACGCTGCGCAACGGCTTCGAGTACGTGGAGCGGGGGATCGAGCGCGGGCTGGACGTGGACGACTTCGCGCCGCGGCTGTCGTTCTTCTGGGACGTGCACAACGACTTCTTCGAGGAGATCGCCAAGTTCCGCGCCGCCCGCCGCATCTGGGCGCGCCACCTGCGCGACCGCTACGGCTCCACCAACCCCGAGAGCTGGCGCCTGCGCACGCACGCGCAGACCGCGGGGGTCACGCTCACCGCGCAGCAGCCGGAGAACAACATCGTGCGCGTGGCCTACCAGGCGCTCGCGGCGGTGCTGGGGGGCACGCAGTCGCTCCACACCAACTCGATGGACGAGACGCTGGCGCTGCCCACCGAGAAGGCGGTGCAGATCGCGCTGCGCACGCAGCAGGTGCTGGCGTACGAGACCGGCGTGCCCAACACCATCGACCCGCTGGCCGGCAGCTACTACGTCGAGGCGCTCACCGACCGCATGGAGGCCGAGGCCGAGCGCATCTTCGCCGACGTGGACAGGCTGGGCGGCGTGGTGCCGGGGATCGAGATGGGCTACTTCCAGCGCGAGATCGCCCGCAGCGCCATGCGGCAGCAGCTGGAGATCGAGGGCGGCGAGCGGACCATCGTGGGCGTGAACGAGTTCACCGTGGAGGGCGAGGAGCTGTCGATCCCGCTGCTGAAGGTCACGCAGGAGAGCGAGGACCGGCAGCGCGAGCGGATGGCCGCCATGCGCGCCCGGCGCGACCAGGGCCAGGTGGATGCGACGCTCGCGCGGCTGAAGGACGCCTGCCGCGCCGGCGAGAACGTGGTGGAGCCGCTGCTGGACGCCGTGCGCGCCTACGCCACGCTGTACGAGATCCGCGCGGCCATGGAAGAGGTCTTCGGCGCCTACCAGGAGCCCGTGTTCTTCTGAGGTATGCAGCCATGTCGCAAGCCGTCGCCGCAGCCGGTCTCCACCTCGTCACCGCCGACGAGCTCCTGCGCATGCCCGACGACGGCGTGCGGCGCGAGCTGGTCCGCGGCGAGGTGCGGGAGATGAGCCCGGCCGGTAGCCGTCACGGGCGCATCGGGGCGAGGATTCTATCCCGTCTTGAGGCGTATGTCCGCGAGCAGGGGCTGGGCGAGGTGTACAACGCTGACACCGGCTTCCTGCTCGCCTCAAATCCCGATACGGTGCGCGCTCCGGACGTTGGATTCGTGAGCCGTGAGCGAGCCGATCCGGTTGGTGATATCGAGGAGTTCTGGCCTGGAGCTCCCGATTTGGCAATTGAAGTCGTCTCACCGAGCGATCTGTTCAGCGAGGTGGACGAGAAGGTTGCCGAGTATCTGGATGCCGGTTGCCGGATGGTCATGGTGGTCGATCCCCGGCGGAGGGCGGCGACCGTCTACCGGTCCCGCAGCGACATCGTCCTGCTGACGGAGAACGACTCGCTCGAGGGTGGCGACGTGGTGCCCGGCTGGACGCTTCCGCTCCGCGACGTGTTTCCGCAGACCTGACCGGGCCGGGGATCTCCAGACCGTTCGTGTTCTTTCGAGGTGAGGAGGGTCCGATGGCGCAAGCCGTCACAGAAGCCGGTCTCGTCACCGCCGACGAGCTGCTGCGCATGCCCGGCGATGGCGTGCGCCGCGAGCTGATCCGAGGAGAGATCCGCGAGATGCCGCCTGCCGGGGAGGAGCATTCGGAGATCCAGGGAGAGTTCCTTCGCCAGCTGGGGAACTACGTCCGCGAGCATCGCCTGGGAAAGACCTATGGCGAGCTCGGGTGCCGGCTCGCCTCTGACCCGGACACGGTGCTGGCACCCGACGCGGCATTCATCCGGGCCGAACGGCTGAGCCGGGGGAGGCCCAATCGGGGGTATCGCAGCGGTCCTCCCGATCTTGCGCTGGAGATCCTCTCGCCCAGCGATTCCGCGGATGCGCTCGAGGAGAAAGTCTGGGAGTGGCTGGCCGCCGGGTGCCGCATGGTGGTGGTCGTGAACCCGCGCCGGCGCACGGCGACGGTCTACCGGTCCTTCAGCGAGGTCACGCTCCTGACGGAGAACGACGAGGTTGATGGCGGCGACGTCGTGCCCGGCTGGAGGATGCCCGTACGAGAGCTGTTCCTGTAAAGCGGGTGGGAGATGACGAGAGGCCGGATGCCTGCACGGCGTCCGGCCTCTCGTGCGTTTGGGACGCCGGCTGGAGCAAATGTGTGGGGGTCGGCGGCACTCGGACTCGGCGGATTGGCGGTGGCTCACTGATCCCGCGTACCCGCGTTTCCGCAGGTGCGCGGGCGTGTGGACACTGCTAGCTTCTCCGCGTCCATCCATCTCCCGTCTCCCCGCCGTTTCCGCCGCCCATGCCTGACATCGAGCTTCCCCTCGTCTCTCGCGCGCGAGCGCATGGCGACCGCACCGCCGTGGTGGACGCGGGCGGCGCGCACACGTACGCCGAGCTGCTGGACGCGTCCGCGCGCGTGGCGTCGGCGCTGCTGGCGGGCGGGGGCGACCTGGGCGAGGCGCGGGTGTGCTTCCTCGTGCCGCCGTCGTTCGAGTACGCGGCGGTGCAGTGGGGCGTCTGGCGGGCGGGGGGGATCGCGGTGCCGCTCGCCGTTTCGCATCCTCCCGCGGAGCTGGAGTACGCGATCGGGGATGCGGATGCGTCCATCGTCATCGCCCACCCGCACGTCGCGGAGACGCTGCGGCCGCTGGCCCAGGCGCACGGCGCGCGCTTCGTGACGACGGACGGTGCGCTCGCCGCATCCCCATCCCCCCTCCCCGCGGTCGACGAGGGGAGGAGGGCGATGATGCTGTACACGAGCGGCACCACCGGCCGTCCAAAGGGAGTCGTGTGGACGCACGCCAACCTCCGCGCGCAGCTGGAGATGCTGACCGGGGCGTGGGGCTGGCGCGCGGAAGACCGCACGCTGCTCGTCCTCCCGCTGCACCACGTGCACGGCATCGTGAACGTGCTCTCCTGCGCGCTCTGGAACGGGGCGACGTGCGAGGTGCACGCGAAGTTCGACGCGGACGCCGTCTGGGCGCGCATCGAGTCGCGCGAGCTGACGGTCTTCATGGCGGTGCCGACGGTCTACGGACGCCTGATCGCGGCGTGGGAGGCGGCGCCGGAGGAGCGCCGCGAGCGGATGTCGTCGGGGTGCCGGGAGATGCGGCTGATGGTGAGCGGCTCGGCGGCGCTGCCGGTGAGCACGCTGGAGCGGTGGCGCGCGATCAGCGGCCACACGCTGCTGGAGCGCTACGGGATGACGGAGATCGGGATGGCGCTCAGCAATCCGCTGCACGGCGAGCGCCGCCCCGGCTCGGTGGGGATGCCGCTCCCCGGCGTGGAGGTGCGGCTGGTGGACGAGGAGGGGGGCGGGGTGGAGGCCGGGACGCCGGGCGAGATCGAGGTGCGCGGCCCCGGCGTGTTCCTGGAGTACTGGCGCCGCCCCCAGGCCACCGCCGAGGCGTTCCGCGACGGCCGCTGGTTCCGCACCGGCGACGTGGCGGTGGTGGAGGGCGGCTACCACCGCATCCTGGGCCGCCGCAGCGTGGACATCATCAAGACCGGCGGCTTCAAGGTCTCGGCGCTGGAGATCGAGGAGGTGCTGCGGACGCACCCGGCGGTGGCGGAGTGCGCGGTCGTAGGCGTGGCGGACGAGGAGTGGGGCGAGCGCGTCTGCGCCGCGGTGGAGCTGCGCGGCGGAAGCGCGCTGACGCTGGACCAGCTGCAGCCGTGGGCCCGCGAGCGCCTGGCGCCCTACAAGCTTCCCCGCGCCCTCGTGGCCGTAGACGCGCTTCCGCGCAACGCGATGGGGAAGGTGACCAAGCCCGACGTGGCGAAGTTGTTCGCGTGACGGCGGCTCACGGGTACGGCTCGTCCGCGGGACCGTCGTAGCCGCACACCCCCAGCCGCGGCGAGTTCACCAGCGGGGCGGGGCGGTCCCAGTCGTCGTGGCGGTGCTTCTTCGCGTGTGCCGCGCAGAGGGTGGCGGGGCCTTCCGTCTCATGCAGGCAGCCCATGCAGAGGTGCGTCGCCGGCTCGCCGCATTTCGCGCAGGCGGCCTCCGGCACCCGGTTCCGCATCATCAGCGTCATCGGCCGAGCGGTGAGCGGAACCCCCACCCGCGTGGCCACCCGCTTCACCAGCGTGTACGACGTGGTGCCGAAGTCGTACTCGTGCGTCAACGTGACTCCGGGCGTGAAGACGTCCGCCGCCTTGCGCCGCATGGAGATGTCGGTGTCGCCCCACTGGCCCGTCGAGAAGCGGCTCAGGTGGCCGCAGCACTCCAGCCAGATCGCCCGCAGGTAGGTGTCCAGCGTCTGCAGCGACGCCGTGCCCCGCATCTCCAGGTCCAGCCAGAAGCTGCTCGAATACTGGTCCGCCACGCGCAGGTGCAGCAGCGTCTCGCGTGGGCGCCCGCTTGCTTCGGCGTGCTCGATCCCCGCGAGCCGCTTCGCGCACCCGTCCAGGTGCCGCCGCGCCCCGCCGCGCGCGATCACCGCGCCGCAGTAGCTGCATTCGCCCCGGGACTGCGTGCGTTCGGCCATGAGAAGGTTGAATTGTAGATGGACAGGAAGTAGACAGCAGGATGAACGGAGTGTACCATGGTTGCAGGAGATCGGCAAGGACGGCCTCTGCGGGCAGCTCAGACGGCGGCGAGCACTGGCAGCCGCACCGGTGGGTTGTTGGGAGGGCAGTATCTCAATATAGTCATACGGACTAGAAAGGAGCACTTATGACCATAGCGATGTCGGTCGCGGAGGCGAAGGCCACGCTTTCAGAGCGGATCCGCGACGTCGAGAAGGGCGAGCAGATCGTCATCACCCGCCACGGAAAGAGCGTCGCGGCCCTGGTCAGTCCCGAGGATCTGGAGCATCTGAAGCGACTGCGAGCGGCGGGCCCTCAGGGTGGACTGGCAAGCCTTGCGGGCGGCTGGGAGGGCTCGGACGAATTGGTGGGCGCCATCGAGGCTTCTCCGCGAGGCGGGCGCCGCGCCACACCGAATCTGGACTGAGCGGTGGCGTATCTCTTCGATACCGATGCCGTTTCCGAGGTGCTCAGGCCGCGTCCGGCACCAGCGTACCTCACGTGGCTCGGCGCCGTTCCGCGCGAAGAGCAGTTCTTGAGCGCGGTCAGCGTGGGAGAGCTGTTCAAAGGCGCGTTTTGCTCTCCGGCGCGCGACCGCCACCTCGCCAACATCGAGCAACGAATCCTGCCCAGCATCACCGTTCTCCCGTACGATGTCGCGACCGCCCGCGTCTTCGGTGAGATACAGGCAGCGCTAGAGCAGAGCGGTGCGCGGCTGGAGGATGCCGACCTGCAGATCGCCGCGACGGCGATCCACCACAATCTGGAACTGGTCACCGGGAATTTGCGGCACTTCCAGCGAGTCCCTCGTCTTCGAATCAACCCGGTCCTGGGGCAGAGCCGGTAATCCTACGCCCCCTACCCACCATTCCGGCCGAACCGTCCTTCCGGGCGGAACCTCACCATAACCTTCCTTAAGCCGCTGGTCTCCAGCCGCTTACGCCGGCTCCGTGATGCGGGCGCGCTGCGGTTCGGCCATCTCGCAGAGCGCGGCCAGGCCGCTGTCGTTCTCCAGCCACCAGCGCTCGGGCACCGGGCGCAGGCGGCGGCGCTCGTCGCCGGACTCGAAGGCCAGCCAGGGCGTCTCGCTGGGCGGGAAGTAGAGGCGCGAGCGGTGCATGTCCACGCGGCGCGTGGGCAGGAAGCGCCGCTCGCCCTGGATCTTCATCACCTTGATGCGGCGGATGCCGTTGCGGCGGTCCGCGGGGTGGGGAACGACTTCCCACACGCGCCATTGCTGGCCGGCGGAATCGGTGAAGCGGCGATAGCTCATCTTGCTGCGGCGGTTGAAGATCCGTCGTGGGAGACATCCCTAATCTAAACGCGCGGCGCCCGTCCTTACAGTCTCCCGCGCGTCCAACCCGCTGCGGGTTCGCATCTTGCTGATCCGGCGCCGCGCGAACGGACCTCGACCTCCACCGGAAACCCGCGAACAGGGCGGATGCGCCATCCCGGCTTCGAAGGGCTGCTGACCGGCCACACGCTGCTCGACCGCTACCACGTGGAGGAGGTGATCGGGCGCGGCGGGTTCGCGGCCGTGTACCGCGCCACCGACCAGCGGCTGGGCCGCACCGTGGCCGTGAAGGTCATCACCCACTCCGGCGGCGGCGAGGTGCGCGACGAGATCCAGCGCCGCTTCCAGCGCGAGGCGCGCGCCATCGCCAGCCTGCACCACCCCAACGTGGTTACGGTGTTCGACTTCGGCACCGATCCCACGCTGGGGCTGGACTTCCTGGTGATGGAGCTGCTGCAGGGCGAGGTGCTGTCAGAGCGCCTGCGCCGCCCGGAGCCGATTCCCGTGGCGCAGGCGCTGCGCATCCTGCTGGACGCGGCGGCGGGGGTCGACGCGGGGCACCGCGCGGGGCTGGTGCACCGCGACATCAAGCCGGGGAACATCTTCCTGGCCCGCAACGAGCCGCGCGGCGGCTTCCGCGTGTACGTGCTGGACTTCGGCATCGCCCGCTTCACCGAGCCCGACGCCACCCAGCTCACCCACTCCGGCCGCGCCTTCCTTTCCCCCGCGTACGCGTCGCCCGAGCAGCTGCGCGGCGACCGGAAGGTGACGCCCGCGGCCGACGTGTTCAGCCTGGGCGTCATCGGCTACCAGCTGCTGGCGCGCGAGAAGCCGTTCGCGCGCGACCGCATGGGCGGGCAGGAAGATGGCGCCGCCGCCGAGCCGCTGCGCGCGCGCAACCCGCAGGTGCCGCCCGCGGTGGCCGCGGTGATCCACCGGGCGATGGCGGAGGACCCGGCGGACCGCTATCCCGACGCCGGCGCCTTCGCCCGCGCGCTGATGGACGCGCAGTCCGCGCCCGTCCCCGCGCCCGACGCGGCGCCGCGCACGGAAGCCGCGGCGGCGCCGATCGTCGTCGCCGCGCCCGAGCCGCCGCCGGTGGTGGAGCCCGAGCCGGTCCGCGCGGAAGCGGCGCCGTCACCCGAGCCGCCGCCGGTCGCGCGTGTGGAGCCCGTCGCCGCGCCGCCGGCCGACATCCCCGCACGAGAGTCGTCGCCCCCGGTCGTCGCCATCCCCGCGCGCCAGCCGTCGCCGCGCGCGGAGGAAGTGCGGCGCGACCGGCCGGCGCACCCGGCAGGCGGCATCGCCGTGCGCACGGGAGGCTCGCGGCGCGTGAGCCCGGCGCTGATCGCCATCCCCCTGCTGCTTGTGCTGGGGCTGATCGCGTGGGCCGTGCTAGGGCGGGGCGGGCGAGGGGATGGGGATCGAGTCGCGGAGCGGACATCACCGCCCGCCGCGACGTCATCGGCGACCGATCCGGCGGCGGCACCGGAGAAGGCGGGGACGGGCGCGGGGGCGGGAGCCGCGGCGGGACCTGCATCGCAATCCGGATCCCCATCTTCATCTCCGTCTCCATCGCCAACTGCCGGCTCTCCGGCGGCGGTGAACCCGTCGGGACCGGCGGTGCCCGTCGCGCCGCGGCCGGTCCAGCCGCGGCCCGCGCCCGCGCCGGCCGGTGCCGCGCGTCCGGCGGTGCCGCTTCCGCCGCCGAGCGCGCCGCCGGCCCGGACCGCCGCGCGTGAGCCGGCCTCGGCGGTCGCCATCAACCGCGAGGGCGAGGCGCTGTTCGAGCGGGGGGACATGGCCGGCGCGGTCGCGCGCTTCCGGCAGGCGGTGGCGAGCGCGCCGGGGAATGCGTACTACCGCAACAATCTGGGATGGGCGCTGTTCCAGGCGGGGCGGGTGGACGAGGCGGCGCGCGAGCTGGCCGAGACGGTGCGGCTGGACCCGCGCCGCGACATCGCGTACGCCAACATCGGCGAGGTGGAGCGCGTTCGCGGCAACACCGCCGCCGCCATCGCCGCCTACGAGCGCTTCCTGCAGCTGAACACCGATCCGCGCCGCGCGGAGATCGCGCGGGGGAAGCTTCGGGCGCTGCGAGGGGGATGAAGGGAAGTGCTGAGTGCTGAGTGCTGAGTGCTGAGTGCTGAGTGCTGAGTGCTGAGTGCTGAGTGTGCTGAGTGCGTTGGACGCGGCGCGGGCGTCACTACGCATTCAGTGTCGATGATCGTACGGTGGGGTGGTATCGGTGCAGACAACAGGCTGACGTGCTGCGTCGGTTATGGATCCTTCGGCCTGCAAAGTCTTGTGCGGACACTGGTTGCGGTGTGGCCGGCCTCAGGATGACGTCCTCTTCGATGGGGCTCGCCTGGCACTTGGCACTTGGCACTTGGCACTTGGCACTTGGCACTCAGCACTCAGCACTCAGCACTCAGCACTCAGCACTTTCCCTATCCCCTGAACCTCCGCACGAACGCCGTCCTGTCCCTCACCGCGCGGATCTGGCTGGGGATCACCTTCACCATCGAGTGGGCGGCCCACGGGCGCGAATAGTACGAGGTGAGCACCTCGTCGTAGCGCCGCAGCCACGCGCGCTGCGACTCCAGCAGGCGCTGGCGCCGGTCGGCGTCGAGCGAGGCCATCTTCTCCTGGTACACGCGGTTCAGCTCGGCGTCGGCGGCGGCGTAGTCGCGCTGCAGGCAGGCGTAGATCTCCGGCCGCGTCAGGAACCAGAAGTCCTGGCACGGGTGCCGCACGTTCTCGTGGAACTCCTGCGCCGCCGCCGGCCGCGATGCGAGCCCCAGCATCAGCGCGAGCGCCGCGACCGTTCCGACTGCCAGCTTCCGCATCTCTCGCAACGAAAAAGGGTGTGCCGCCGGACCCCGCCGGGAGCACACCCCATGCCGCAAACGGACGATTCCCGCGCCTCAGCTCCGCACCAGCGTGTAGACCACGCCGTGCTCGTCGCGGAGCGAGAGCGCGGCGCCGGTGAGCGTGTAGGTGAAGCGCGTCGCCTCGCCCGCGTCCGGCGTGGTGGTGAGCGTCGTCGCGTCCGCCGTCCACCGTCCGCGCTGCGCATGGTCCACCGCGGGCTCGGACGAGGTGTGCGCGGCGATCGTGAGCGTGTAGGCGCCGCCCTCGGCCAGCAGCAGCGACGCGCGCTCGATCGTCACGCTGCGCTCGGCGGGCGAGGTGACGGGGAGCGGCTGCCCGTTCACCTGCGTCACGCGCCAGCTCCCCGGCAGCGCGCTGATCGCGGCGGCGGCGGGCATGGCGGGGCTCGCGGCGGGCGGCGGCGTGCAGGCGGCGGCGGAAAGGAGCAGAAGGGCGATGGCGATCCGCATCGAAGGCAGCTCCAATGGTTGCAGTTGAGAGGATGGTGGACGGACCCGCTCCCGCGAAGATGCCGGTTCCGCGGCAGGATGCCGGACAGCAGTCCCGCAGGGACTTTGTGCGGTTGTTGCCGCGAATTCATTCGCCTTCCTGAACCTGAGGCTGAGCTCCAGCCCCAGGCATCCGCCGGAGCGCTGCCGTCAGGGCTCGATCGGGAGATGCATCGGCCGCAGCTGCTGCATCACCGCCTGCAGCGCCAGCACCCGCTCCTCGCCGAAGGGCGCGCCGACGACCTGCAGCCCGCACGGCATCCCATCCCCATCCGCCCCCGCGGGAACCGAGCCCACGGGAAGGCCGGTCAGGCTCAGCACGAACGTCGGCGCCAGCCAGTCCACGTACGTCTCCATCTCCCGTCCGCCCACCGTGCGCGGATAGTTCTCGACCACGGGGAAGGGCGGCACCGCCATCGTGGGCGTCAGCAGCAGGTCGAAGCGGGTGAACAGCTCCGCGAACCGCGCGCGCATCCGCTTGCGCGCCTGCTCCGCCGCGCCCAGCTCTTCGACGGACGTCGCCAGCCCGGCGCGCAGGTTGTTGGCCACGTTCACGCCGAACCGGTCCAGCTTGTCCAGGTGGGGATGGAGCATGGAGACGAACCACATCCCGCGCAGCGCCAGGAACGCCTTGCGCCCGTAGGACAGGTCGAGGCCGATCTCCTCCACCGCGGCCCCGGCCTGCTCCAGCGCGAAGGCGGCCTCGCGGCACACCCGCTCCACCCCCGCGTCGATGCCGATCCCCGCGATGTCGCGGCAGTAGGCGATGCGCACCCCGCGCGCATCCGCCTCGCGCACCGCGCGCACGAAGTCGCGTCCGGCGGCGGGCTGCGAGAGCGGCGCCTCGGGCGTGGGCCCGGCGACCGCCTGCAGCATCAGCGCGACGTCGGCCGCGGTGCGCGCCATCGGCCCGGTCACCTGCAGCGTGTCCCAGATGAAGTCGCTCGGGACCGTCGGGACGAGGCCCACGGATGGGCGTAGGCCGACCACGCCGCAGAACGACGCGGGGATGCGCAGCGAGCCGCCCAGGTCCGTCCCCTCGGCCAGCGCGATCATCCCCGTCGCCAGCCCGGCCGCGCCGCCGCCCGTCGATCCGCCCGCGCTGCGCTCCGGGTTCCACGGGTTGCGCGTGCGCCCGAAAACCTCGTTGAAGGTGTTGCCGCCGGCCGCGAACTCGGGCGTGTTCGTCTTCCCCAGGATCACGGCGCCCGCGGCGCGCAGGCGGCGCACGACCAGCGCGTCCTCCTCCGGCACGTGGTCGCTGAAGAGCGGCGAGCCGAAGGTGCAGCGCAGGCCGCCCACCTGCGTCACGTCCTTGATCCCCACCGGCACGCCCGCCAGCAGCCCCACGTCCTCACCGGCGGCGATGCGGCGCTCCAGCTCGCGCGCCTCGTCGCGGGCGCGCGGGTTGGGGGTGACGACGGCGTTGATGGCCGGGTTCAGGCGCTCCACGCGCGCCAGGCAGGCGTCCAGCACCTCGGTCGGCGACACCTCGCGGGCGCGGACGCGGCGGGCCATCTCCGTGGCCGTGAGCAGGGCGAGCGATTCGTCGGGCATCCGGAAAAGCGTTGGTGGATTGGGGATGAAGATGGGTCAGGTGGGCGGCTGCCGGTCGTGCGCGTCGGCGAGCCGCTTCGGCGCCATCAACCGCCACGAGTCTTCGATGCGGCCGCGCAGACGCTCCGGCGTGAGCGCGGAGAGGCGCGCGAGCACTGCCGGGTAGTCGCGGTAGTGGTCGGTGACGTAGAAGGCGTCCGGCTCCGCCGCGATCAGGTAGTCGCGCTTGAAGAGGTTGATGCGGAGCACGATGCTTTCCCCGTCTTCCTTCAGCCGGACGAAGAACTTCTTCCGCACCCGGAAGGCGGGCGTGCCGTACGAGGTGCCCTCCTCCACCTCGGGCAGCGCCATCGCCATCGCCCGCACCTGGTCGAAGCTCACCGGCATCGGAGCCCTCCGGTCCGTCCTGTAGTTGCGGGGAGACTCCGCACGGTGTGTCGCGATTCCTTCGAGCCGTTCACGCTCGCTGCCGAGCACTTGAAGCACAGCAGACGAGGGTTCAGGCGGTAAAAAAGGACAGAGAACTGGACAGTAGGACAGAGCGACCGTAGCCGAAACGCGAACCGGGAAAATTACCGGGTGATCGCATTCGACGTTCGTTTCCCGATCTCGTTCTCCATGCTGCCTCCGAACCGATCGATCGCTGATCGGCATCGATCGGCGCGAGCCACCGGTTCGGCTGCTTGGCGGCTATGCTGAGACAGGGACTTGTGTTCGGCCGGGCTCCCGTAATGCCCCTGCTGAAGACGGAATGTCGGTGGATAAGCCCTCCTCCGTCTCATGCCCTGCAACGAGATAGATGAACGTCCACTTTCCGTGGACGTGCCAGTCGGCTCGAATCGGGCCTCGGCCTCGGGGGCAATATTCGCTCCGATCAGTGTGGAACGAGGTCAGTGAGACGTACACCCCACCATGTTCCGAGCACCAGGCCCGTGCAGCTCGCTCGCCCTCGGCGAAGAGGAGGTCGAGCATGGCCTTCAGGTCGTGTTTATGGATCCGTTCTTTCTGCACTTCGAGAATCCCTTCGACCGGTACCGTCCTCGTCCCGCGGCGGTCCGCGACGACAAGGGAGTCCACCAGCGAAGTCGTCACTCGCGTTCGCAACTGGCTCACCGATGTCGAGCGGCGGCGCTCCAGTTTCATCCACGTCAGCAAACTCGGCTGCGGGGCTACCCACCGCCCCGGATTCACCCGATAGAACGCACGCTCCCACCGTTTGGCCATTGCGCGCGAAACGATCAGCGCAAGCATGCTGAGGACGAGGATCGCGAGAGCAAAGGCACCTTGGATGCGCAGTCCGGTTTCGACATCCACGTCGTATTGGGCGCCGATCGCCCGGGTCTGCCAGTTGTTCCATACCACCCACGCCTGGGCTGCGACAGGGGTGAGGTAGATGATTCCAAAGTGCCGCAGGACACCCCGCCGCCGCCATCGTGCCAGTGTGGGAGGGGAGCTTAGCACTTGGCTCATTGAAAGCGCATGGTACAGCAAGTTGGCCCGGCTGTCCCCACGGCCGTGCGCGTCGCCGTCTTCCCGGCACAACTGACGTACCTTGTACAGCGCCAACTGCAGATTTTCGTGCTCGCGCAGCAGGCAAAACAGCTGTATCAACGTGAGCAGGAGCAGGGCAACCCCCCCAATCAGTCCCACGTCGTTCACATCCATCGACACCCCGGGTATCGGCGACGCCGTCATCACGCCCCTGCCCACGAACTGTCTCAGGTACTCCTCTCGCGCGATCTTGATCTGCACGGTGTCGCCACCCATGAACGGCTGCGACGCCAGCGGCTTGCCGTACCACGCCTCGAGGCGGTGCCGCGGCCACCCTGCCGAGTGCGCGTTCCACGTAGCAACCCCAATCAGCACGCTCGCGACCATGATGACGTACAGCGTGAATCGCGAGCGGTCCGATGACGATCGAAACGCATCCACGTACTCTCGCAGGTCTTCGATCGGTGAGCGTGTTGTCATTGACGGCGTTTTCACGGGGTAATTTCTCCTCTCCATTGTGTGCTTTCCCATCCCTCGTCCGTCTAGCTTGTGCTTAGGCGTATAATCCGTCAAGAAAGGAGGCTCATCCCAGCTGTGATCGCTCATCGAAAAGGGCGCGAACTCCGGATGGAGGAGAATCCACCTGTAATCTCTCGGACGACGCGCACCTTGCGGCTGTCCGACATGCTTCGGAAGGAGCGAGCACGGTCGGCGGTCTTCGGGCGCAGACTTCAGGCAGGAATTACTCTCCCACCCTCGGCCGCGCGAAGATGCTCCAGCAGCAGCGCGTTCACCTCGTCCGCGCGCTGGATGGGAAGGCCGTGCGAGGCGCCGGCGAACTCCACGTAGCGCGCGCCCGGAATTCCCGCGGCGATGGCGCGGCCGCTGGACGGCGGGGCGATGCGGTCGTGCTCGGCGCTCATCACCAGCGCCGGCGTGCCGGCCAGCTCGCCCAGCCGCGGCGTGGCGTCGTACGCGCGCATGGCGGCCAGCTGCTTCATCGCCACCGGCGGCTGGTCGGCCAGGTCGTGGCCGAAGAGCGGGGCCAGCCGCTGCGCCAGCGCCGCGCGGTCGGCGCCCGCCAGCGCGGAGGGCGGCATCACGATGCGCAGGAAGGCATCGCGCCGCATCGCCCGCGTGCCGACGCGCGAGCGGAGGCCGGTCCACAGCATCCACGGCGTCAGCCGCGTCGCGTCGCGCCCGCGCGCGAAGGCGCACATCAGCGCCAGGCTGCGCGCCCGCTCGCGCGAGGCCAGCGCCAGGTGAAGCGCGACCAGCCCCCCGAGCGAATGCCCGATCAGGTGCGCGCTCTCCATCCCCGCCGCGTCCATCACCACGCGCGCGTCCTCGGCCATCTGCTCCACCGTCACCCGCGCGCCGGCGGGCTGGCTCATCCCCATCCCGCGGTTGTCGAAGTACAGGCAGCGGAAGCCAGCGGAGAGCGCGTCCACCTGCGGCGTCCACCCGGCGCCGTGCACGCCCACGCCCTGCACCAGCAGCACCGGCGGCCCGGCGCCGCGCACCGTGTACGCCAGCCGGCAGCCGCGGTGCTCCACGGTGCGGGCCTCGCCCTCCGGAACGTCGATGGATGCGGTGCTCACGGAGGCTCCGGCGGGGCTGGGGACGGGCTACGGACGGGCGCGGATGCGGACCGTCTCCTCCACTTCCATCTGCACCGGCTGGCCGTCGATCAGCCCCGGCGCGTAGCGGCGGCGGCCCAGGCTGTTCTCCACCCACAGGTCCAGCTCGGTGCTCCCGGTGCGGCGGATCATCTGCTGACCCAGCACGCCGCCGTCCGGCCCCACCACCGTGCGCATCACGATGCTGGGCGGCGTTCCCGCCGGCGCGGTCGCGGGCACCACCAGGCTGAAGCGCATGTTCGACCGCGGCGGGCACCGCTCCGAGCGCCCTACGCGGAAGGGCGCCGCGCCGCCCGGCTCGATGCGCAGCCGCACGTTCAGCGGCCCGCGCTGCTGCCGGAGCGAGGCGCGGAGCCGGTCGGCCAGCTCGGTTTCCTTCTCCCGCGGGAGAAGGTACTCGATCGCGGTCACGCGCTCCACCACGCCGTGCGCGTCGAAGCCGATGGAGTAGAGCGCGAACATCGGCTTGTCGCCGGTGATCGGGTGCTCCTTCGCGTACGCCGCCACGTCGGTGGCCAGCGTGGCCGAGTCGGCCAGCTGCGACAGCGGGGGGAGGGTGCGCGGCTGGGTTTCGATGACGCACCCCTCGCGCGGCGGGGGACGTTCGCTCAGCAGCTGCTCGGCGCGGCTGTTCTGCGCGCGCGCCGCCGCGGGGACCAGCGCGGACGCGGCGAGCGAGGCGGCGAAGATCGAGCGGATGGAGCGAAGGCGCATGATGATTTCGGGACGGAAGGTGGGACGAAAGCGAAGACGGGAAGATAGACGGACGTTCATCCCCGCGCGAGCCGGGGCGCTAGCGCGGCGCGGGGATGCGCATCCCCCCGAACGCGAACCGCCGCCCGGCGCGGATGCCGGGCGGCGGTGCTCACGATTCGGCCGAGGGGCAACGGCTCAGTGCGTCGCCCCGTCCGCGGTCGCCGCCGACGGCGCGGGCACGGGCGCCGCGGCGGACTGCATCACCTCGGGCGAGAAGATCTGCGCGCGGATGCGCCAGCGGCTTCCCTCGCGCTGCATCACCAGCGTGGCGGTGCCCGCCATCCCCTCGGCCGCGGCGCCGGTCCCCGGCTCCACCACGAAGCGCTGGTAGATGTACATCAGGTGGTCGTCCACCACCGCGTCCACCACCCCCAGCTCGATCTTTCCGACGCGCGGCAGGCTGGCCTGCAGCGCCTGCTCGATGGCCTGCGTGCCCTGCGTGGGCGCGGTGGCGCCGGGAAGCACCAGCAGCGCGTCCTTCTGGTACAGCCGCATCAGCCCGCGCACGTCGTCGCGCTCCCAGGCGTTGCGGAAGGTGTTCAGCGCGTCGGTGGCGTCCTGCATGGCCTCGGCGCGGAAGCGCAGCATCTCCGGGTTCATGTTGGTGTCCGGGATGAGCGCGGTCTGCGCGCGGGCCGGGGCGGCGGCCAGCGGAACGAGCAGCGCCGCGGCAGCGAGCGCGGCGCGGAAGGGGGTCCGGCTGTAAGGCACTTCTGGCTCCTGGGGGATGGGTGCGGATGGGGCGACCCGAATACACCGGGTGCTGGAGAGGTTCCGCAGGCGGGACGTTCTGGTACTCCGCCGGCGGACCCGTTCGACCTTGCGCAACGTACGCGGGGGCTTCCGGAACGGACCGGAAGTCCCCGCGCTCGGGATGGATGACACCGTGGCCGGCCGGAACGTTACGCCCGTCCCGCGCGGCGCGCCTCAGCTACTCCGGGGCGGCGCCGGCAGGCGCGGGCCTGGCGGTGGGGAGCGCGACGGAGAGCGGGGCGCCGAGCCGCGCCTGGAACTCCTGCGCCTCGGCCAGGCGCTCCAGCGCGGTGCCGATGTGCTGCATCTCGCTTTCCAGCAGGCTCAGCCGGCGGTCCTGCAGCACCAGCATCTCGTTGGACGAGTTCATCTTCCCCTGCGCCTCGCGCAGCCGGATCAGCGCGTCGACCACCGGCTTCACCGCGAAGCGCGCGCTGAAGGCGACCACGGGAATGGAGATGATGAACGCGCAGATCGCGAAGCCGATCAGCGGCGCCAGCGTTTCGAGTTCCTGGGGGCTCATCGGGGTCTTCCGGGGTGATGCGGGGGATGGGGAGAGCGGAGCGACGGCGCCCCTACGGCCAAGCCGCGGCGGGAGATTCATCCGTGGCTCGCCTCATACGAGGTCCGGCGGAAGAATCGGTGCATCTCGTCGGTTCACGTGCTGCCCTGGCGATAGATCCTTCGGCCTGCAACCTACCATGCAGTCGTAGATAACGGTGTGACCGGCCTCAGGATGACGTCGGGCGGGGGCGGCGTGGAAGCAGGACTTCAGGTTCGGGTACCGGATCTGGCAATCAGTGCATTCCAAACAACCAGAGAGACGTCATCCTGAGGCCGGCCACACTGTCATTTCCCTCGCGCGAACGGTTGCAGGCCGAAGGATCTATCGGCGAGGTCGCACGTGCGCTTCCGGATTGCACGATCGATCTCCGAATCCGGTGTCAGTAGCGGCAGCGGAAGGGGTTTTCGTCCGGGTTGGCGTTGCTGAGGTTGAGATGGATGCTGTCGCCGGACTCGATGCGCACCGGCTCCAGCCAGGTCCAGCGGGTGCCGCCGTACGCGGTGTCGGCCCACAGCCGGTACCGGCCGGGGGAGATGGTGTCGATGACGTAGTGCGCCGCGCGGTCGGTGGCGAGCGTCCGCGACACGCGCGCGCCCAGGATCTGCGCGCGCCGCTGCCAGGCGCGCGTCTGCGCGGCCGTGTCCGGCGCCTCCGGCTGGCCGCGATGGCGCGGGCAGGCCTGCGCCAGCAGCGTGTCGATCGCCTCGGACTCGGGGATGATGCGGATCGGCATCCCCCCGAACCCCACCTGCCCGCCCGACTCCGTCACGATGTACGCATCCCCGCTCACCGTGCCGGGGCTGGACGAGCACGCGGCGGCGAGCAGCACGGCGGCGAATACGCTCGCCGGGAGAGCGAATCCCCGCATCACGCCGCGAACTCGAAGACGGGCGTCTGGATGGTCCGGGTCGGCGCGCGCCGCTCCCACACGATCTGCTGCAGCCGCTCTACCGTCGCCGGCGCGAAGAAGCGCTCGCCCGTCTCCACGTTCACCCGCGCCGGCACATGCTCCACCACCACGAGATCGCCTTCCATCTCGATCGTGTAGGTAACGAGCCGCTCGACGATCCGCTCCTCGCGATTCGCGTTCATCCGCTTCTCCTGCGCGTTCGGAAGCCGATCCAGAGCTCCGGATCCGGCTCGTAGACGGTGATCAGCTTCACCAGCAGCCGCGAGGGATGGCTGCACTGCACGTGCAGCGGTCGCCCCGCCCCGGTGAGCCCGAAGACGAGGCAGCTCGGGCCGTACTTGTCGTCCGGATAGTCCTCGATAACCTCGCCGCCGGCGAAGGCTTCGCGAATCTCCTCCACGCGGATGTGCCGGGAGATGGCCTGATCCGTTGCGTGCTGGGAGAACTCGAAGGCGCCGGCGGCGATCTTCGCACGAAGATCCTCGATCAGGGTCATCCGTGCAAGCTACCCACCGCGGAAACGCACAGCAACTACGCCCCGCGCGGAGACGCGGAGGAGCATCCGAGCCACCTCCGCGTCTCCGCGTGAGATCCCGCGATGCCCGGAGCCGCGGGCGGCCCCGAAAATCACACCAGCACGGGAAGCGGGTGCGCCGAGCCGGAGTGGAGGAAGGCGTTGGGGTCGTGCGCCAGCGCCTTCTTCGGCAGCCACTTCCAGAGCGGGCCCAGGTGCTCGCGCACCTGGTCGGTGAGCACGGCGGGCACGTCGCGCGTCTCGCCCTCGAAGAAGCCGCGGACCTCGGGCTGCTCCAGCCAGCGCCGCATCTTCCGGTGGTATCCCAGCCGGTTGCTGCGCTCCGACGACAGCCCACGGAAAAGCTGCTCCCAGGCGATGTACGAGCGCTTGTTGGTCCAGTACCGCCGCGCCAGCGCCCGCGCCGAGAACGAGTAGTCGAAGACGTCGATCACGTGGTCGTAGAACTCGGTCCACGTGTAGTTCTTCGGCCGCACGTTCATCGCCTGGACCAGGTCCAGGAAGTGGAAGGGGACGGGAAGGACGCGCCCGTCGCGCTGGTAGTCCAGGTTCAGCACCGCGTTGCGCCCGAACGCCGACAGCAGCGCGAAGTGCGGATACACGCCGGGAGCCAGGTCGATGAAGCGCTTGGTCAGCTCGAACGGCTCCGCCCCGTCGTCGGCGTCCAGCCCGAAGATCAGGTTGCACTGCGTGTAGGGGATGTACGAGTTGACCAGGTTCGCCTGCTCGGCCACGGCGCGCACCTTCTCCATCCCCATGGTCCGCTTCATCCGGCTCTTGTCGCCGATGTCGAACCACGACTCGATGCCGGGGGCGATGGCCTTGAAGCCGTTGCGCTTCAGCCGCTTGAGGTTGTCTTCCTTCAGCAGCGACAGCGACGTCTCGGCCACGAAGGTGATGCGCCCCGGCGGCACCACCTCCTCGATGGCGTCCAGGTACTCGTCGAAGCGGATGCCGAAGTTGGGGTCGTGCCAGACCGCCACGGAGCGGGGAAGGTCCAGCTCCTGGAAGAAGCGCAGGTCGTCCTTCAGCCCTTCGTACTCCAGCGGCTGGTAGGGGACCACGGCGTCGATGCAGAAGCTGCACTTGTACGGGCACCCCAGGCTTCCCAGCAGCGGAACCAGCTTCAACACCCGCGCGCGGTCCATCGACGGCTTCAGGAACTGCCACCGCTGGCGGAGCCCCGGGAGCGAGGCCGGCTGCTGCTTCGCGGAGAGGTACAGCCCCTCCGGCGCGTGCGGCCCGGCGTCGGCCAGGATCTCGCGGACCAGGTCGCGGTCGCAGAAGCCCACCACGTAGTCGAAATACTGCCGCGCGTCTTCCGGGTACGACCGCGCGTGCGGCCCGCCGAGGACGGTGGGCACGCCGGCGTGGCGGTACATGGCGCTGAAGGCGTAGGCGAGCAGCGCCGCCTGCGAGAAGGCGTTGATGAACACCAGGTCGAGCTTCTCCGGCAGCCCCCCCGCCAGCAGCTCGGGCCCCGAGTAGTAGGCGATGTGGACCTCGTGCCCCTCCTCCTCGCACCACACCCCCACCACCTGGGGCATGATGCTGGTGTTGTTCGCGCGCATCAGGCGCGAGTAGCCGTTGCGCGGCGGCTCCTTCCCCAGCAGGTCGACGATGCCGATTCGCAAAGCGCTTCCCTCCGGCTCTGGGTCAACGAGGCGATCTTCCCGTCACA
>NZ_DATIND010000160.1 GCF_035474595.1 Longimicrobium sp. | reverse complement strand
GCGCGAGCATGCGCGCCGCCGCCGGACGCCCTCTGCCGCTTTCGTCATGCCCTATTCGCCGTCGTCGTCGTCGTACGGATCCGGTTTCCGGGGCACCCTCTCACCGTGGGTGCTGCGGCTGCTGGTGCTGAACACCGCCATCTTCATCGGCACCATCTTCATCCACCTGTTCGGGCCCGACATCACGTTCTGGCTCGGGCTGGACCCGTCGCGGGTGCTGGTCCAGCCGTGGACCGTGGTCACCTACGCGTTCACCCACGGGCTGAGCGTGATCGCGTGGCTGTTCAGCTCGATGGTGCTCTTCTTCTTCGGCCCGCGGCTGGAGGAGCGGTGGGGCGGGCGCGGCTTCCTGCTGTACTGGTTCACGGCGGTCATCGGCGGTGCCATCGGGGCGCTGGCGGTGGCGGCGCTCTCGCCCATGTCGCTCCCGCTGGTGGGCGCCACGGTGGTGCTGGACTGCCTGCTGATGGCCTGGGCGCTGTACTGGCCCACCGAGGAGATCCTCCTCTTCGCCATCATCCCCCTGCAGATCCGCTGGCTGTTCGTGGGCGTGCTGGTGATCAGCGTGCTGGGGTACGCCTCGATGGGGATGGTGGGCTTCCTCTTCCTGGCGCCCATGGCCGCGGCGATGGCGGCCGCCTGGGGGCTGCTGCACAGCCCGTGGGCCCCGCGCGGCTGGGGCGAGGTGCCGACCAAGCGCGCTCCCACCCGGAAGACGCAGCGCGCGGTGGTGCCCTGGACCGCGCGCAAGCAGGAGGCGCCCGCGCAGCAGGGCACCGCCCCGCGCCCGGCCGCCACCGGCGCGCGCACCGCCCGCGCCGAGAAGGACCTGCTCGACGACGTGGACCGCATCCTGGACAAGATCAGCGCGCAGGGCCTGACCTCGCTCACCGAGGAGGAGCGCAAGCGCCTGGACGAGGTCAGCCGCCGCTACCGAACGAACTGATGTAGGGGACCGGGTACAGGGGACAGGGACTGCAAGGGGATATGAGAAGCGGAAGGCGCCGGAATCCGGCGCCTTTTCTATTTGGAGATCACCATACCTCTTCACGCCTATTGATTTTCATCTCTGCCGCCGATAGCGTCACGGACGCAACCAAGGCGCCCAACCGCTTCGCAGCGCAACGGCGCCGTGCATCCTCCAGACGCAAGAGGGAACGATGAAGCGGAAGCTGAAGCTGAACGTCGACGCGCTGCAGGTGGATTCGTTCCAGGCCAGCGACGTGCCGGAAGGCCGCGGTACGGTGCGCGGGCACGGTCCCAGCGCGCAGTGCCCGACCTACCACTGCACCGAGCTCTACGCCGGCTACACCTGCCCGTACACCTGCGCCTACTCCTGCGACGGCACCTGCTGGCCGTGCCCGATCGAGTAGACGCATCGCGCGTGAAGTACCGACGGCCCGCATCCGGATTCCGGATGCGGGCCGTCCACTTTTCCCCTGTCCCCTGGCCCCTACTCCTTCATCCCGACCGCCTGCTTCATCTGCTTCGTGATCGTCTGCCGGGCCTTGTAGAAGTCCTCCCACGGGTCGCGGGTCAGCTTCTTCATGCGCTCGATCACGGCGGCGGGGGTGAGCTGGTCGGAGCGGATCTTGGCGCTCACCTCGTCCCACGCCAGCGGGACCGAGGCCGCGCCGGCGCGCTTGGCGCGGACCGAGTAGGCCGAGATCGCCGTGGCGCCGCGGGCATTGCGCAGGTAGTCCAGGAAGATCTTGCCCCCGCGCTTGGCCAGCGTGCTCTTGGTGATGTACTGGCCCGGTGCGCGCCGTGACAGCTCGGCGCAGAACAGCCGGGTGAACTCCTTCACCTCGTCCCACGTGTGGCGGCGGGCGATGGGCACCACCACGTGCAAGCCCTTGCCGCCGGTGGTCTTGCACCAGCTCTCCAGCCCCATCTCGCCCAGCTGCCCGCGCACCCACAGCGCCGACGCCACCACGCGCTCCCACGCCACGTCGGCCGCGGGGTCCAAGTCGATGATGAAGAGGTCCGGGCGCTCGATGTTGTCGCGCCGGGCCCCCCAGACGTGCAGCTCCAGCACCCCCATCTGCACCAGCGACACCAGCCCGGCCACGGAATCGACGTAGGTGTAGACGTCTTTGTCGCCCGTGTTCTCCTGCACCTCGACCCGCCCGACGGCCTTCGGGAAGTTGTCGTCGGCGTGCTTCTGGTAGAAGCAGGGCTTCCCCGCGCCCTCGGGGCAGCGCACCAGGGTGAGCGGGCGGCCGCCGCAGTACGGCAGCATCCAGTCCTCGCCGATCTCCTCGTAGTAGCGCGCCAGCTCCAGCTTGGTCACGCCCGTGTCGGGGTACAGCACCTTGTCCGGGTGGGTGATGCGCACGCCGGCCACCTCGGCCTCGGCGCCCTTTTTCGCGCGCGAACGGCTGGTGCTGGGCGGCCGCTCCAGCAGGTCGCGGTTGCGCAGCGGGCGGTCGTAGTCTCCCTTCGCGGGCGCGGCCGGCGGCGGGGCGGGGGAGGGCCTGGCCGCCTTGGCCACCGGCACCGCGTCCTCGCGCACCACCTCGCGGGCGGACTTGTCCTCGCGCAGCCCCTGGAAGGTGGGGTGGCGCAGCGTCCCCGCGTCGGTCCACTCCGTGAAGGCGACCTCGCACACCAGCTCGGGGCGCGCCCAGTGCACGTCCTTCGGCCGGCGCTTGCGCCCGAAGTCGGAGAAGGGCGATTCGTCCGTCTCCCGCTTCTTCAGCCGGGCGTGCACGTCGCGCAGCAGCTCCTCGTCGAACCCCGTTCCCACCTTGCCGGCGTGGATCAGCTCGCCGTCGCGGTAGTAGCCCAGGTGCAGCGAGCCGAACGCCGAGCGCGAGCCCTTGGGGTCCGTCCACCCGCCGATGACGAACTCCTGGCGCCGCATGCACTTCACCTTCAGCCAGTCCTTCGCGCGCTTCGACACGTAGCGGCTGTCGGCGCGCTTGCAGATGATCCCCTCCAGCCCCATCCGGCACGCCTGCGCGTGGAAGGCCTTGCCGCTCCCGGAGATGTGGTCGCTGTAGCGCAGCTGTCCGGTCTGCGCGCCGCCCAGCAGCGCGTTCAGCGCCTCCTTCCGTGCCGAGAGCGGTACGCCGCGCAGGTCCACCCCGTCCAGGTAGAGGAGGTCGAAGGCGTAGAAGACCAGTTCGTCCTGCCGGCCGTTGTTCAGCACGTTCTGCAGCATCTGGAAGCTGGTGGTGCCGTTCGGGGCCACGATCACCAGCTCGCCGTCCAGGATGGCCTGCTTCGCGGGGAGCGCCTTCAGCGGCGCCACCAGGCCGGGGAAGCGGTCCGTCCAGTCGTTCGCCTTGCGCGTCAGCATCCGCACCTTGCCGCTGTCGATGAACGCCAGCAGGCGGTAGCCGTCGAACTTGATCTCGTGCAGCCAGTCGCCGCTGGCGGGGACGTCGTCCACCAGCGTGGCCAGCTCGGGAAGGAGCTCGCGCGGCATGGCCGCCCTGCGCGCGCCGGGGACCGCGGGGGCGGGGGATTCGGCCGCCTTCTTCGTCCGGGATGATTTCGCCGCCGGCTTCTTCGCGGGCGTGATCTTCTCCTTCACCTTCGACGCGGCCTTCTGCACGGCGTCGGCGAAGAGGCCCTTCTTCGGCGGGCGATTGGAGTTCCAGGTGGCGTCCGCGTCCGTGGCGATCTCCTCGATCGACCGTCCAGTTTTGACGGAGAGCGCTTCGTCCTCCACGACCTTTCCCTCGGACTCGGGACGGGCCAGCTCGTCGTCGTCCTTGAACAGGAGCCACTGTTCCTTTTCGCCCTCCTCGCCGCGGCGCGAGCGCACCAGGTGCCAGCCGCCGTGCATCTTCTGGCCGTCCAGCCGGAACTTGAGGTGGCCCTTGGCGTAGCCGCGGTGCGCGTCTTCGAGCGGCTCCCAGGTGCCGGCGTCCCAGAGCATCACCGTGCCGCCGCCGTACTCGCCCTTGGGGATGATCCCCTCGAAGTCGCCGTACTCGATGGGGTGGTCCTCGACGTGGACGGCCAGGCGCTTCACGGTGGGGTCGTAGGTGGGGCCCTTGGGAACGGCCCAGCTCTTCAGGACCCCGTCCAGCTCCAGGCGGAAGTCGTAGTGCAGGTGGCTGGCGGCGTGCTTCTGGATGACGAACGAGAGCGCGGGGCCCGAGCTTTCGTGCTCGTGCCCCCGCGGCTCGGCCGTCCTGCTGAAGTCGCGCTTGCGGTGGTACTCCGAGAGCCCCATCGAGCGCCCCGGCTCAGGCGCTCTTGCGCGCGCGGGCCCGCGGCTTCGCGGGCTCGGCGGACTTGGGCTTGGCCGCCTTCTTGGCCGATGACTTCGCGGTGGACTTCTTCGCGGCGCGGCCCGGCTTCTTCTCCTCCGCGTCGTCGTCCTCGTCGTCGTCCGCCGAATTCGAGGCGGTGTCGGCGGCCACGCGCTGGCGCTGGGTGGCCTCGACCGACTTCTTCAGCAGCGCCATGATGTCGATCACGTCGCCGCGCGGCTCGGGCGCCTCCACGGGCGTCTCGTCCAGCACCTCGGTCTGGCCGCTCTCGATCTTCTTGTGGATGAGGCCCATCAGGTCGTCGCGATAGGTGTCGTGGTATTTGGCGGGGTCGAACTCGGCGGTCATCCCGTCGATCAGCATCTCCGCCATCTTCACCTCTCGGTCGGTCACGCCCATCCCCTCCAGGTCCTCGCCGGGAAGCTCCAGCTCGCCGGTGCCGCGGATCTCGTGCGGGTAGCGCAGGATCTCGAGCACCAGCACGTCCCTGTGGGGGATCACGGCCGACAGGTACTCGCGCGAGCGGATGACCACCTTGGCGATGCCGACCTTGCGGGCGCGCTTCAGGGCTTCGCGCAGCAGCGCGTAAGCCTTCATGTTCTTCTTGTTGGTCGGCGCCAGGTAATACGGCTTGTCGAAGTACTCGGGGTCGATCTCGTCCAGGTCCACGAAGTCGGTGATGTCGACGGTCTGCGTCTTCTCGGGGTTGGCGCGGCGAAGGTCCTCGTCGCTGATCAGCACGTAGCGGTCGTCCTCGTACTCGTAGCCCTTCACGATCTCGTCCATCGAGACCTCATCGCCGGTCTCCTTGTTGTACTTCTTGTAGCCGACCGGGGCCAGGTTCCGCTTGTCGAGCTGCCGGAAGTGGATCTCGTCGGGGCTCTCCGCGCTGAAGAGCCCCACGGGGATGCTTACCAGTCCGAAGCTGATGCTGCCTTTCCAGATCGCGCGTGCCATCGGTGGCTCCTTGGTAGCGTAGGTTCGTCCATTCGTGCAACCGCTGCGCCAGTTCGTATAAGATAGGTTATGTAAACTTAGATTGGGGAAACCTGTGGGAAACTCGAATGGTTCTCCACCGGCCGGCCTTCCCCGTCGGTCTGACGGCACGTCGCATCGATCGATGTCATCCAGCTCGTCTCCTGGCGGGTGGCGTCTGTGCCGGCGGATCGGGATCACCGCAACCGGTAGATGATGATGCGCGGCCGCGCGGCTGTAAACACTTCCCTTGGCAACGATTACAAAGAGCGCATTTCGACAGCGGCCGCAACTTCCCTCTGCGTCGACACTCATGCCTCGAGCAGCCACAACCGCGCGCCACGGCCACAGCCATTGGTATAACAACGTAAGATGTTGGTGTGCAGGTATTTGTGAGCTCTCTTCACACCTGTCAAAGATGTGAAGCTCTCAACATCTGTGTAGCCCTTAACACATTCAACAGATGTAAATGCAATGGTAAGAGGTGGGATCAGCGGCGGATTCGGATCGTTGCCGTCCCCCGACAGCGCTGGATCTCACGCGGAGCCGCGGAGGCGCGGAGTCGTTCGCCCTGCACCTCCGCGACTCCGCGTCTCCGCGTGAGACATGACGATGCTGGAGGGACGCGGAGATGCCCGAACGCACTCCGGCCCCGCGGCTCGGGATGAGCGGCGGGGCCGGGGGGGGAAGATGTGGGGGATGGAGATCGGCTCAGTCCATCGTGGCCAGGACGCGCTGGGCCTCGGCGGAGAGCTCGCCGTCCTTCCCTCCCGCGATGGAGTGGATGACCTCGCGGGCGGCGGGCGTGGGGATGCGGGCGATGGCCGCGAGCGCCGCGTGCTTCACGCGCGACAGCTTCTTTCCCGCGAACAGGCCGCGCTTGTTGATGATGCCGGCCAGCACCGGCAGCGCCTCGCCCGAGCCCAGGCGGCCGAGCGAGTGGATGGCGGCCACCTGCACGTCTTCGTCGCCGCTGTCGCCCACGACGCGGATGAGGAACGGTACCGCGGCCGCGTCGCCCAGCGCGCCCAGGGCGTGGATGGCGGCGCGCTTCACCATGGCGTCGCGGTCGTTGTTGAGCAGGTCCAGCAGCACGCGCAGCCCGCCCCGCCCGCCGATGACCGCCGCGTACTTGGCCGCATCGGTGCGCACGCCGGCATCCGCGTGCCCCGCCGCCTCGCCGATCCAGCGCAGCGCGACGTCGCCGTCCAGCCCGGGGAGCGCCGCCAGCTCCAGCATCAGCCGGGTGCGCGCGGGCGCGGGGTCGCTCATCGCCCGGGCGATCAGACGCTGCGCCGCGCCCTCGTGCCGCGCCAGGTGGCGGAAGATGGCCACGCGCAGCTCCGCCTCGCCCGTGCGGAAGAGGATCGTCTCCAGCAGCGGGGTCGCGTCGCCGCCGATGACGGAGAGGATGTGGAGGATGCGGTCGCGCTCGGCGGCGGCGGCGCGCTGCAGCAGGTCGCCCAGCTGCTGCAGCGTCTCCCCCGCGCCCAGCCGCCGCAGCACCCCCAGCGCGCTGTCGCGGAAGAGGCGCGTGCGGTCGGCGCGCTCCGCCTCGCGCGCCAGCGCCTCGAGCAGTTCCACCGCCTGCGCGTGCCCGTCGCCGCGGACCAGGCGCTGGGCTGTGCGCGCGCACGCCTCGGCCAGCTCGTCGAAGCGCGAGGGGTTCTCGGCCGCGTGCAGCATCCCCGCCAGCTCCTCCGCCTCCGCATCGGTCCGGTCCGACTGCACGGTGCGGAAGAAGTGGAACATGTCGTTGGACGAGACCTCCTCGCCCCGCCCGCCCGGCGCGGGCGCGGGAGAAGACGGCTTCGCGGGCGCGGCGGGCGCGCCCAAGTCCGGGAACTCGTCCAGCAGCTCGAAGTCGGAGAGCTCGGTCTCGCCCACGTCGAAGGCATCGAACGACTCCGCCGCATCCGGTGCCGCCGCCTCTCCCCCGCCCCGTCCCGCATCCGCGGAAGAAATGGACGGTGTGGCATCCCCCGTCCCCATCGTCTGGACAACGGTCGGCGACGCGGCCGCACCCGCATCCGCATCCCCCGAAGCCGTTTGCGGTTCGGTGGCCTGCGCGGGCGTTTCGGCCGCGGGCTCCGGCTTCGGACGCGCGGGGGGGCGATACGTCTCGCCGGTGATGGTGCTGACGTAGATGCCGGCGGGCCTGCGGCGCTGCAGGCGGACGACGACGGAGTCCTCCGCCAGGTCGGCGGGAGACCTGGCCAGGATCTCGAAGAAGGTGCGGAGATCGGCCTCGCCCGCGTCGGGGGTGAAGCCGACGCGCTTCACGTGGAGGACGATGAGCTGCCCGGCCGCGCGCAGGAGCGAGGGATCGACCCCGCCGAGCGCCTTGCCCTTGAAGAGGAAGCCGGTGAACTGGACATCCAGCACCAGGTTCTTCTGGCGCTGGAAGACGCCGCCGAGCGCCGCGGCGGCGCGCCCGGCCAGCGCCGCGGGATCCTCCTCGCGGAGGGCGGCGGACGCGAGGGCGCGGAGGAACTCGGAGCCGGGCTGGGCCATGGGGGCGGGTGGGGAGGAGAGAACTGAAGTCCTGAGTGCTAAGTCCCAACTCCTAAGTGAACTGCCTGGGACCCAACCACTTAGGACTCAGGACTTAGGACTCAGGACTTCTTTTCTACAGCTTCCGGCGGATCGACAGCCACCTCAACCGCCAGACCCTCCAGACCGCTTCCCGGACGAGAGAACTGAAGTCCTGAGTGCTAAGTCCCAAGTCCTAAGTGAACTGCCTGGGACCCAACCACTTAGGACTCAGGACTTAGGACTCAGGACTTCTTTTCTACAGCTTCCGGCGGATCGACAGCCACCTCAACCGCCAGACCCTCCAGACCGCTTCGCGGACGATGGACTTGCTCATCTTGCTCTCGCCCACGTCGCGGTCCACGAACATGATGGGGATCTCGCCCAGGCGGTACCCCTTCTTCCAGGCGCGGAAGCTCATCTCGATCTGGAAGGCGTAGCCGTTGCTCTCCACCCGGTCCAGGTCGATGGCGGCCAGCACCTCGCGGCGGAAGCACTTGTAGCCGCCGGTGAGGTCGGCGATGGGCAGGCCGGTGACCTTGCGCGCGTAGACGTTGGCGAAGTAGCTGAGCAGGAGCCGGCCGATGGGCCAGTTCACCACCGTCACGCGGCCGTGCAGGTAGCGCGAGCCGAGCACCACGTCGTACTTGTCCACCGCCTCCAGGAACTGCGGCAGGTGCTGCGGGTCGTGGCTGAAGTCGGCGTCCATCTCGAAGATGGCGTCGTACCCGCGCTCCAGCCCCCAGCGGAAGCCGGCGATGTACGCCTTTCCCAGCCCCTGCTTCTGGGCGCGGTGAAGCACGTGCACGCGCCGCTCGGCCGCCGCGATCTCGTCCGCCAGCTCCCCGGTCCCGTCGGGCGACCCGTCGTCCACCACCAGGATCTCCAGGCGCTCGTCGCGCGAGAGGATGGAGGGCACGAGGCGAGGCAGGTTTTCGCGCTCATTGTACGTCGGGACGATGACGAGGGCGCGCTCCAAGGCTCCGGCTGCTGCGGTCGGGTGCTTGCGGGGTCGGCGGGGGGCCGTATCTTGGGCCAGATGTCCAACATAGCCCGCCGCCAATCTCCCGACAAGTGAAGGTCCTGTACCTGGTCACGGCCTACGCCCGCGACCCGGCCGACGTCATCACCCCCTGGCTGGTGGAGACGATCCGCCGCCTGGCGGCCCGCGGCGTGGCCGTCGAGGTGCTGGCCCCCGCGTACCGGGGCCTGGCCTCGCAGACGATCGACGGGGTGCGCGTGCATCGCTTCCGCTACGCCCCGCGCGGGTGGGAAACGCTCACGCACGACCAGACCGCGCCCGACCGCATCCGCGAGCGGCCGTGGTTCCTGGGCCTGGTCCCCGGCTACGTCGCCGCCGGTTCGCGCGCGGCGGCCAAGCTGGCCAGGGACGGTGGATTCGACGTCGTGCACGCCTTCTGGCCGATCCCGCAGGGGCTGCTGGGCTTGCACGCGAAGCGGCGCTCGGGCCTCCCCCTCGTCTCCACCTTCTTCGGGGTGGAGCTGACGTGGATGGAGAGGCAGTTCCCCTTTTTGGCCCCGCTGCTGCGCCGCATCGTGCGCGGCTCGGACGCGGTGACGGCGATCAGCACCTACACGGCGGACCGCCTCCGCAAGCAGGTCCCCGGGGTCGACCCGGCCATCATCCCCTTCGGCGCCGCGGTGGACGCGCCGGCCGAGCCGCCGCCGTACACGTACGACGGCGCGAGGGCCTTCGAGCTCCTGTTCGTCGGCCGGCTGGTGGAGCGGAAGGGCGTGCACCTGCTGCTGGACGCGCTGGCCTCGCTCCCGGCGGAGCGCCGCGCCCTCCTTCACGTGGTGGGCGACGGGCCGGACCGCGCGAAGCTGGAAGAGCAGGCGCGGCGGCTGGAGCTGGGCGGGCGCGCCATCTTCCACGGCTTCGTCAGCAAGGAAGAGCTGCAGCGCAGGCTGGAGACGTGCGACGCCTTCGTCCTCCCCGCGGTGGTCGACGCGAAGGGGGATACGGAAGGCCTCGGCGTGGTCCTCATCGAGGCGATGAGCTACGCCCGCCCGGTGATCGCCAGCGCGGCGGGGGGAATCGTGGACATCGTGCGCGACCGCCGCAACGGCCTGCTCGTCCCCCCCGGCGATGCGCCCGCGCTGGCGGCGGCGATCGCGGGGATGATGGACGACCCGGCGCGCGCGCGGGAGTTCGGATTGAACGGCCGCGAGGACGTGGCCGCCAACTTTTCATGGGACGTGATCGCCGACCGGCTGGCGGAGATCTACCGAGACGTGTCGCGGCGACGGCCGCGCAGGGGAGCATAGAGTGACGGAGCCACATCGCCCCGCGGACTGGGACAACTTCCGCGTGGAGCGGATCCGGCCGCTGACCTTCTGGAAGCGCAACCTGATCCACCAGGAGCTGCTGCGCGCGGTGCTGCGCCGGGCGAAGGGCGGGATCCTGGAGGTGGGGATCGGGAGCGGGGCGCAGTCCGCGCTGCTGTCGCGCTGGGCGGAGCGCGTGGTCAGCATCGACAACGACCCGCGGATCATGCGCGCCGCGCGCCCGAACGTGGAGCGCTTCGGGCCGAAGACGCGGCTGGTGCTGGCGGACGCCTTCCGCATGCCGTTCCGCGACGGGGCGTACGGCGTCTCGCTGTCGCAGGGGCTGATGGAGCACTTCGACGACGACGCGATCGCCGGGCTGGTCCGCGAGCAGCTGCGTGTCTGCCGCTCCGTCGTCTTCTCCATCCCCAGCGACCGCTACCCGCGCCAGGACGTGGGGAACGAGCGCCTGATGCCGCCCGAGCGCTGGCGGCAGATCGCCGAGCGCGTGGCCGGCTCCGGCTACGTCGTCGCCGCCCGCTACTACCGCGCGGACCTGGAGGCGTGGAAGTACTCGGCGCTGGCGCGGCGGTGGCTGGGGTCGTTCAGCGTGCTCGTCACCATCGACCCGCGTCCCTGACTTTCGCTGGATCTGCGATGGCAGGGTGACGGGAGATTACGATCCCGCGTCAGTTGGCGGAGCATCGGTTCGTTATACGGAAGCCGCTCCATCCCGATGCCGATCTCATCCGATCCGATGAACAGCTCGCTCGTCTACGCCCTCTGCGGCGCGGTTTCGATCACCGCGATCGGCTCCGTCGCAACGCTCCGCCACTCGCGTCCGGAACCCGCGCCGCTGCCGCCCGTCTTCGTCATCCCGCCCATCGTCTCCGCCTCCCTCGCTTCGCCATCCCCCGCCCTGCTGCAGGACGACTTCGACGGCGAGAACGAGGGAATCCCCACGCTGATGTACGCCCGCTTCCGCCAGTGGGAGGTGGTGGGCGGAACGGTGGACCTGGTGGGCGCCAACTCGGACTGGGATTTCCTGCCGGGGAACGGCCTGTACGTGGACCTGGACGGCGACCGCCCGGACCACGTGCACTTCGAGTCCGGAGCGCTGGTCTCGCGGCAGAGCTTCGCGCTGGAGCCGGGCGACTACGCGCTCTCCTTCCGCCTCGCCGGCTCGCACCGCGGCGACGTGAACACCACCACGGTGAGCCTGGGCAACGCCTTCCGCGAGGAGATCACGCTGCCGCCCGAGGCGCCGTTCCGCGTCTTCACCCGCACCATCCACGTGCGGCGGCCGGTGGTGGCGCGGCTGCGCTTCGAGAACGCCGGCGCCGACGGCTTCGGGCTGCTGCTGGACAACGTGAAGCTCTTCCGCGCGGCGGACGCATCGCAGCGGCGCGTGGCAGGCTAGCTGGTAGCGCCCCAGGCTCGCTTCGCCGCGAAAGCGACGGCGTCCGCGCGGAAGGCGCGGGCGCCGTCGCCGTTTTGCGTCGCGGGCTTCGTGGGCTCGCCCGCGGCGGTTGCCCGCGCGGGCCGGGCGCGGCTATCTTCCGCCCGCTCACGCACATGGCTCGCCCGCCCGCCTCGCATCCCGGAACGCTTCCGTTGCGGCTCAAGGTCCTCCACGTCATCTACGACGATCCGCGGAACCCGTGGGTGGCGGGCGGCGGCGCCGTGCGCGTGCTGGAGCTGTACCGCCGCCTCACCGACCGCGTGGACGCGACGGTGGCCACGGGGAGCTACCCCGGCGCGAAGGACGAGACGATCGACGGCGTGCGCTACCTGCGCCTGGGCGCGCGCGGGCCGTACGCGTGGAGCCGGGTGACGTACGCGGCAGCGGCGAACCGGCTCCTGCGGACGGCGGAGTACGACGCGGCGGTGTTCGACTTCTCGTCGTACACGCCCATCCTGATGCCGCGCAAACGGCCGTCCGGGATCACCGTGCACCACGTGACCGGGCCCACGGCGCGCGAGCGGTGGGGCCCGGTGCTCGCTCCCGCCCTTTCGGGGCTGGAGAAGGCGATGATCCGCCGCGCCCGCCGCCTCACCGCCACGTCGACGGCCACGTACGAGCTGCTGCGCGCCATCGTCGCGCCCGAAGTCCCCATCGACCTTGTGTACGCGGGCGTGCCGGGCGAGCTTTTCGAGCTGCCGCGCCGTCCGGAGGACTACCTGCTCTACTTCGGGCGGCTGGACGTGATCCAGAAGGGGCTCGACACGCTCCTCCAGGCGGTCGCCATCCTGGCCCGGAAACGGCCTGAGGTGGAGATGCGCATCGCGGGGCGCGGCAAGGACATGGAGCGCGTCCGCTCGATGTCGCGCGAGCTGGGGATCGAGGGCAACGTGCGCCTCCTGGGCGCCGTGGACGAGGCGGAGCGGCAGCGCCTGTTCGCCGGCGCGGCGGTGCAGCTGATGCCGTCGCGCTTCGAGGGCTTCGGGATGGTGGCCGCCGAGGCGATGGCCGCCGGCGTCCCCCTCGTGGCCGCCGCCGCCGGCTCGCTCCCCGAGGTGGTCGACGCCCCCCGCGGCGGCATGCTCGTTCCCGCCGGCGACGCGCGGGCGCTGGCGGACGCGACGGAGCGCCTGCTGGAGGACGCCGCCGCGCGCGAGACGCTGTCCGCCTCCGCCCGCATCTCCGCGCAGCGCTTCCGCTGGGAGAAGGTGGCCGACCGCCACTTCGAGTTCCTCCAGAAGCTCGCCGCGACGGGCTGAAGCCCGGATCGCGGGAAGTCCGCGCGGGCGGACTGCGTGCCGTTGTAGCCGCCACTTCAGTGGCATCTTCCAACGATCGTCGCGCGATTCCCTGTCGGACCTCGCGCGGATTCCGGGATTTCGCGAGTCGATACCCATCTCCATCTGCCGAACGTGACCAAGAAGACCGCCACCGCCGCCGCGCCCGCGCGCCGCGCCTCGATGCTGGCCCCGCCGCCCGAGACCGAGCCGCGCATGGGAACGAGCCTCGCCGCCGCGATCTACCTCGCGCTGGCGCTGGTCTACTTCCTTCCCGCCTTCCTCCCGGGAAGGCAGGTGTACGGGACGGACTTCTCCAACTCCGGCTTCGCCTTCCAGAGCTTCATCTCGAAGAGCTTTGCCGCGGGGCACCTGCCGCAGTGGGTGCCGTGGGTGTACGGCGGCGTGCCGTACTTCGCCAACCCCGGCAGCGCGTACTATCCGGTGCGCTTCCTGGCCGACTGGCTGCTCCCCGTGCAGGGGATCCTGCCGGCCATCTTCCTCTTCCAGTTCTTCGTGGCCGGCTGGGGGATGTACCTGCTGGCGCGGGAGATGGGGTCGCGGCCGTGGGTGGCCTTCGTGGCCGGCCTGGCCTTCCAGTGGACGGGGATCCTGACCTCGTGGGTGTATGCCGGGCACGACGGGCGGATCATCGTCCTCTCCCTGGTTCCCCTGCTCTTCTACTTCCTGCACCGCGGCATCCGCACGGTCGCGGTGGCGCCGTTCGCGGGCGCGGCGGCGGCGGTCGGCTTCGCGCTGCTCTCGTTCCAGATCCAGGTCGCGTGGTACATGCTGGTGGGCGCGCTGGTCTGGGCCGTCTTCTGCCTCGTCCACCTCGGCACCGTCCGCCGCGGGCGGGTGCTGGCCAAGGTGGTGCTCCTGGGCGTCGGCGCCGTCGCGTTCGGGTTCGCGATGGGCGCGGTGAACTTCCTCCCCTTCACCAGCTACGTCTCGCACTCGCCGCGCGCGGGGAGCGAGGGGCGTGGCTACGAGTACTCGGTCTCGTACTCGATGCCGCCGGTGAACGTGGTGGCGATGGCGGTGCCGGAGCAGCTCGGGCTTTCCGTGGTCGACCCGACCGACGGCCGGCCGGCGTTCTCGGCGTACCACGGCGAGAACGGCTTCAAGCTGCACAGCGAGTACGTGGGCGCGGTGGCGCTCGTCCTCTTCGCGCTGGGCTTCTGGTACGCGCGGCGGAACCGCCACTGGTGGTTCTTCGCGGGGGCGGCGCTCTTCTTCCTGACGCTGGCGTTCGGCGGCCACACCCCGCTCTACCACCTGTACTGGACGCTGCTGCCGGGGCTGAAAAAGTTCCGCGCGCCGGACCTGGCGTACGGCATGGTCGCCTTCTCGGTGGTGGCGATGGGCGCGCTGGCGCTGGAGTCGCTCGCCCGCGCCCGCGAGGCCGCGGCGGACCGCAAGGCGTCCGCCGAGAACCGGGAACGGCTGGACCTGGTGCTGTGGATCGGCGGCGTGGTGGTGGTGATCGCTTTCCTGGGCGCGGCCGCGCTGGGCTCGCACCCCGGCCAGCCGGGCGAGCCCAGCGCCGCGCCGGGGTGGATGCGCTTCGCCGTCTTCGCGGCGGGCGCCACGGCGGTGCTGTGGGCGTGGACCTCGCGCCGCATCGGCCCCGCCGCGGCGATGTGGATCCTGGCGGCGGTGACCACGGCGGACCTGTGGATGCTGGGGAAGAAGTTCTTCTACACCATCCCCGCGCCGGCCGAGTACTACGCCGAGGACGACGTAGCCGGGTTCCTGAAGACGCAGCAGGCGGCGGGGCCGTTCCGCGTGTGGCCGCTGGGGCAGCAGAGCGCGTGGCCGCGGGTGATGAACTACCCGATGTACCACGGCATCGACCAGGCGGGCGGCGAGCACGGCAACCAGCTGCAGCGCTACAACGAGTACGTGGGCGCCGGGCCGGGAACCACGCCGGACTTCCACAACTTCCTGCAGGACCCGCGCTTCATCAACGCCGACAACGTGCGCTACCTGGTGAGCTCGCAGCCGCTGGGCGTCGACTGGCTGCGTCCCGCCTTCCAGGGGCAGCAGGCCGTCGTCTACGAGAACGTGAACGCCCTGCCGCGCGCCTGGGTCGTGGGCCAGGCCATCCGCGCCGGCGAGGGGCAGACGCTGCAGGCGATGCAGCAGCCGGGGTGGGACCCCCGGAAGTCGGCCGTGGTGGAGAGCCCGCGCGACCTGGCGCTCGCCGGGCCGCAGCTGCAGGGCGCCGCCCGCGTCACCCGCGAGGACGCCGACCGCGTGGAGGTGGCCGCGCAGGCGAGCGGCGCCGGGCTGCTGGTGCTGGCGGACAACTGGTACCCGGACTGGAAGGCCATGGTGGACGGCCGCCCGGCGGAGATCTACCGGACGAACCACACCTTCCGCGGCGTGGTGATCCCCGCCGGGCAGCACCGCGTCGTCTTCACCTTCGATTCCCCGTCGCTGCACACCGGTTTCTGGGTTTGGCTGGCGACGCTGGTGCTGCTCGCCGCGTACGGCGCGTGGCTGCTGGTGGCCTGGCGCAGGCGGCGGGGTGACGCGGCCGCCGCGGCGCCCGAGCCGGCCCCGGCGGGATGAAGCTCTCGCCCGCGTGGAAGAAGGCCGCCACCGCGCTGCTGATCGCGGCGGCGGCCTTCTTTCTCGTCCGCAGCATCGCCCGCGACTGGCCGCGCGTCCGCGCCTTCGACTGGCAGGTGGACCCGCTCCTGCTGGCCGCCAGCATCGCGCTGCTGGTGGCGATGCTGGTCTGGGGCGTGTGGGTGTGGGGGATGGTGCTGCGCCGCTTCGAGCACGCGCCGGTGCGCTTCGGCACGCTGCTGCGCATCTGGTTCCTGTCCAACCTGGCGCGCTACATCCCCGGCACCGTCTTCCAGTTCCTCACCGCCGCGCAGCTCAGCCGCTCGGCCGGCCTCTCCGCCGCGGTGCTGCTGACGTCGCTGCTGGTGCACACGGGAATCACGCTCCTCTCCGCGCTCCTCGTCTCCGCGTGGACGCTGGCCGCGCCGCTCTTCCCCGCCCTGCCTCCGCCTGCGGTGATCGCGATCGGCGCCGCGGCGACCGTCGCGGCCGCGGGGTTCGTGCATCCGCGCTTCCTGAACGCCATGCTCGGCATCATCCCCCGCCTGCTGAAGCGCGAGACCATCCGCTGGAACGGCTCGTGGGGATACGGCCTGGGGCTGCTGGCGATGTCGCTGGCCAGCTGGGCAATGTACGGCGCCGCGTACTGGCTCTTCCTCCGCTCGCTGACGCCGATGGCGCCCGCGCACCTGCCGATGGTCAGTGGTGTGAACGCGCTCTCGTTCGCGGCGGGATGGATCGTCTTCTTCGCCCCCGGCGGCCTGGGCGTGCGCGAGTACGCGATGAAGCAGCTCCTCCTCCCCCTCCTACCCGTCGGCGTGGCCGCCCTCATCTCCATCGCCGCGCGCCTGTGGAACATCGCAGGCGAGCTGCTGGGCGGCGCGCTGGTGCTGGCGCTGTTCCGGCGTTCGTCGGCAGATCGCTCCGCCGTCACCGAGTCCGCTGGCCCCGCCGCGCCGCGAGCGGGAAAGACGTAGCGCGTTTGCCCGCAACACGGTTACATTCGCCCCTTCGGGAACATGGGCGACGTTACCATCATCGGCTGACCGCAGATGCTTGAAGAGCTGAAGAACAAGCTGGGCGAAGAGATCGAGCGGCTGACGCACGAGCTGCAGATCACCCTGCCGAAGGCCATTCAGAAGGCGGTGGAGCACGGCGACCTGCGCGAGAACAGCGAGTACAAGAGCGCGCTGGAGCGCCAGCAGTTCGTGCAGGCGCGCCTGAACCACCTGACCAAGCGCTACGGCGAGCTGTCGAAGATCGACCTTTCCGAGATCCCGTCGGACCGCATCGGCTTCGGCTCGCGCGTGACCGTGGTGGACATGCGCACGCGCGAGGAGGAGACGTACACGCTTGTCTTCGGCGACTACATCGACATCGACAGCGGCCAGATCTCGGTGGCCAGCCCGCTGGGGCAGACGCTGATTGGGAAGAAGAAGGGCGACAAGGTATCGCTCCAGCTCCCCCGCGGGGAGCGCAAGCTGATGATCAAGGAGATGACCACCCTCCCGCAGATGGTCGACGACCAGGGCGACGCGGCCTGACGAGAGGCCGCCAGGACGGTCCGGGAGATGACGAGAGCCGCGGAGGACGCATCCTCCGCGGCTCTCGTTTTCGCTTCTCCGCCGTCCTCATTGCGCCGAAACAGACTGGAAGCAAGCTTCATCCTCTCCTATCATCACCGACCGGTTCACCCTTCAGTCCGGAGAGACACCATGCGGAAGAAGCTGAAGCTCGACGTCGACACGCTCCAGGTGGAGGCGTTCGACACGCACGCCGCGCCTGCCGCTCGCGGCACCGTGGCCGCGCACGACAGCGACAGCAAGGAATCGCTGTGCTATGGGATGTGCAACAGCACGCAGCCCACGCAGGACCCCTACAACGCATACTGCACCTGGGAAGCGTGCTCCAATACCTGGTGCTACAACAGCTGCTGGACCGACTGCTGAAGGGGCGCCCCACGCGACGTAAAGAACCGCGCCGCAGAGGATGCTTCCTCTGCGGCGCGGCCTTCATCTGCCACGATTCGTGAGCGCTCAGCGGCGCCGGTGGCTCTGTCCGTATCCATGGAATCTCCCCAGGTCGTCCGGGTGCGGCTCCAGCGTGTGGCCGCCTCCATCCGCCTCCCAGCTCTGCGACTGGAAGGCCAGGAAGAGCGCGATCCAGCGGTTCTCGCGCTGCAGGTGGAAGAAGAGCGCGCCGTCCTGGCCGGCGCCGTTGTCGTGCGCGTGGCGGCCGGGCGGGTTGCCCTGGTTCATGTGCACGTCGTGCAGCCCGTTGCCGGGGAGAAAGCCGAACACCGCATCGCGCCGCTGCGGCTCGGGCCCCCAGCGCCCGCCGAACGCGTACAGCGCCACGCCCCGGTCCGACGCGGCGATCTCCACCCAGTGTCCGACCTTCTCGTTCAGGTCGTTGTCGCGCCCCGGCCGGTCCAGCGGCAGCGGCTGCATCTGCTCGCGGCGCACGAAGCCGCCGCGCACGTAGTCCAGCCTCGCGCCGCCGCCGAGCGGGTGAAATCCGTCGTCCAGCGCCTCCAGGTCCCCGGTGAGCGGGTGACGGAAATCTTCGTCGCAGAAGAAGAGCAGGTCCGGGCTCCCGCGGTCCATCGAGCGCGTGTCGACGGCGACGCGGAAGCGGATTCCGCCGGCATCCACCAGGATCTCGTAGTGCGGGGTGCGCAGGCGGTGCTCGGGAATGCCGTGCAGCACGCGCCCCTTCAGCACGCCGTAGTTGCGGATCGGCATCAGCCGGCATCCTTCCGCTGGAATTTCCCGCGCGAGCGCGGCGGCCGCGCGCCGGTGAACAGGCCGCGCCCGGGGATGGCGCCCTCTCCCGTGCGCTCGCGGCACGTGCCGTCGGTCCACTCCACGAACCCGGCGTCTCGCGCCGCATCGCGCAGCGGACCGACGGCGGCCGCATCGTAGACGTTTACGTGCAGGTTGCCGTGCTGGCACAGGCTGGCGACGAACGGCGCCCGGCCGGGGGCGATGAACACGGGCCCGTAGCCGATGTCCATCCGCACGGTCCACATCAGGGGCGCGAATACCGCGGCCGCGGCCGATGCATCAATGCGAATCCCACCGTCGAAGCTCTTCCCCGCCCCCATCTCCCGGAATTCCTCCGCCGACATCGCCAGGATCGGCGGCGAGCGGCGGCGCGTGGGCCAGCGCCCGCTCTTCGGCGCGTGCAGAAAGGTCAGCGCGGCGTCCCCGAACGGCGCGAGCATTTGCCCCAGCGCGGGGCCCATCTCCTCCGCAGCCTCGTCGATCCGGTGCGTGGGGTGATGGATGACGAAGCTCTCCGCGACCCGCAGCGCCGGATCCGGCTCCACAGCGTCGCACACTTCCGCGATCCACGCCTCCCGATCCTCGTCCGGCGCGTGCGTCCGCTGCCACCCCACCACCTCGTGCGCGAGGTACGGGTTCGCGCGGAGGCACTCGTCGCGAGGCACGAGCACAGTCGGCGGTCGCTTCATCGAGGGAGAGAGCAGGAGGAATTGCCGGACGGAAGACGGCAGGAGCGGGCGAGAGAACATGCGCCGCGCGGGCCGCCGTGCGCAATCCGTCTCACCCGGTAGCGCGATGGGAGATGCCCCAGCCATTTTCCGCCGGAGGATGGCAGCGCGGACACCCACGCAAGAGGAGATCGAGTGAGCGGACCCACGCGCCGATGGCTGGTTTTCCGCGCCGGAGCTCTCGCCGGGCTGGCGGCGCTCGCGCCGGGGACGCGCATCGCCGCGCAGGCCGGGGCAGCGTCCGTGCCCTCGCCGCCCGCGCTGGCGGAGGCGCTGCGTGCGCGTGTGGAGGTGCTGGCCGCGGACTCGATGCGCGGTCGCGAGACCGGCACGGCGGGCGCCCGTTCCGCCGCCGAGTACCTGGTCCGGGCGGCGCGCGCGCTGGGGCTGGAGCCGGCGGGCGAGAACGGCGGATTCGTCCAGCGCGTGCCGCTGGAGCGCCGGCGCGTGAACGCGGTCGTCACCGTCACCACGCCGCGCGGCCGCACCGCGCTGGCGCCGGGCGAGGCGGTGCCGCTGGTGCTCAACTTCCTCCCCCGCACCTACCGCGCGCGTGGCGAGGGCACCCTGCTGTACGCGGGCTACGTCTCGGACGTGGCCGCGCGCACCGCGCTCCTCGCCGAGCCGGAGCGGGTGGCGGGGCGCGTCCCCGTCTTCCACACCGGCGCGCTGGCGGCGGAAGACGCGGAGCTCCCCCTCCCGCCGATCTTCGAGGTGGCGCCGCTGATGCGCCCCACCAGCGGCGTCCCCGCCGTCGTCTTCCTGGCCGAGGACGCGCTGGCGCGGCAGCTGGCTCGCCGCGCCGACCTGGCGCGCAACGGGCAGCCGGGCGCCCCGCAGCCGCGGCGCGAGCTGAACGCGCCGCCGGTGCTGCTGGTGAGCCCGGCCGCGCTGGAGCGGGCGCTCGGCGCTCCGCTCGGCACCGCGCGGGACACGCGCCCGCTGGCCGGGACGCTCAGCTACCGCATCCGCGACACGGTGGAGACCGCGGAGGGACAGGAGATCGTGGCGGTGATCCCCGGGAGCGACCCGCGGCTCCGCGGCCAGTACGTCGCCCTCGGCGCGCACTACGACCACCTGGGCGTCGGCACCCCCGTCGCGGGCGATTCCATCTACAACGGGGCGGACGACAACGCGTCCGGCGTGGCCGCGCTGCTGGAGACCGCCCGCCGCTTCGCCGCGCTTCCGTCCGGGGGAGCGGCCCGCGCGCAGCCTGCTCTTCATCTGGCACACGGGCGAGGAGAACGGGCTGCTGGGCTCCGCCTTTTTCGCCGGGCACCCCACGGTTCCGCGGGACTCGATCGTGGCCTACCTCAACCTGGACATGATCGGGCGCAACGCGCCGGACGCGCTGTTCGTGCTGGGCGCGCGGCGGCTGTCGGCGGAGGTGGGCGACGCGGTGGAGGCGGTGAACGCGCGCCAGCCGCGGCCGTTCGCGCTGGACTGGTCGCTCGACGCGCCGCGGCATCCGCAGCGCGTCTACTGCCGCTCGGACCAGGCCAGCTTCGCGCGCTTCGGCATCCCCGTGGTCTTCCTCACCTCCTCGCTCCACCCGCAGTACCACACGCCGGCCGACGAGGCGGCCACGCTCGACTACGAGAAGATGGCGCGGGTAACGGCGCTGACGGGCGATCTGGCCGCGGATCTGGCCAACCGCCCGGCGCGCCCCGCCATCACCGCGCCTCTCCCCCGCCCCAGCAGCGCCTGCCAACAGTAGCGGGTGGGGGATGACGACCGGCAGCGAACCACCCGGATCCGTGGCTCGTTCCGCGATCAGGAAAGTTCGCCGGCAGCGGGAGGAAAAGGAGCGATCCCGGGTATCCGCGGGGCGGAACACTTGCCGTCCATTGGAATGAGACATAACGTGAAATCATTCCAGATGGCATCCGCATTCCTGCGGGTCGTACCTTTGCCGGAGGACGTCATGAGCCGGTCGCTTTCCCACCTGCGCCACGGGCTGCTCGGCGCCGTTGTCGTGGGCTCTCTCGGATTCGGAGCCTCCCAGGCGCTGGCGGTGCCGCGCGGGGCTCCCGCCGCCGACGGGACCTGCGTGTACGATGACCCGGGATCACGGACGATCTGCCGGAACTACTGCCAGTCGCAGTACTACCGCGATGGCGCCTGCTTGCGGCAGGGCTTCTGCGGGTGCATCGGCTACATCGGGCCGTGATCCGCCCGGTGAACCGGCAGCGCACGTAATCCTTGCTGGATGATATGAGGGATTCATGACGAAGCCCGCCGGGTGGTCCCGGCGGGCTTCGCTGTCACTCCTGCTCTCTCGGCGCTGTTCGATCTCCGCCTCACCCCGATGCCGGGGCCGGTCACCCCGCGCGGCGCCGCAGCTGCTCCACCTCCGCCCGCAGCGTGGCGATGAGCTCGGCGATGAAGCCGAAGCCGAAGAGCAGGAAGCCGATCGTCTCCAGCAGCACCACCAGCGTCAGCAGCGGGCGGTAGCCGAAGGGCGGCATCCAGTTGCCCACGCGCAGCACCACCGTCGCCAGCCCCACCAGCAGCCCCAGCAGGATCAGGATCAGCCCGCTTCCGCCGAAGAACTGCATCGGCTTCTCGCTGAACTTCAGGTAGAACCAGACGACGATCAGGTCGCCCACCCCCACCAGCACGCGGCGCTTCCCGCTGTACTTCGCCACGCCGGCGCGGCGGGGGAAGAGGGTGATGTCCATCTCCCCCACGCTGTACCCCTCGGCGTGGGCCAGGACCACGAAGAAGCGGTGCCAGTCGTGGCGGAGGGGGATCTCGCGCAGGATCTCGGTGCGGAACGCCTTCATGGCGTTCAGGTCGCGCACCGGGATGTCGAACAGGCGCTGCGACATGCGGTTGTAGATGCCGCTGACCGCCGCCTTCTCGTACTGCCCCACCTTGCGCCCGCACACGATGTCGACGCCATCGCCCAGGCGGGCCAGGAAGCGGGGGATCTCCTCGGTGGAGTGCTGCAGGTCGGCGTCGAAGAGCACCAGGTACTCGGTCTCGGCGGCCATCGCCCCCGTCACCATCGCCTCGGTCTTGCCGAGATTCCTCCGGTGCCGGACGACCTTCGCGCGCGGAAAGCGCTCCGCCTCGCGCACCGCGGCCGCGTACGTCCCGTCGGTCGACCCGTCGTCCACCACGATCAGCTCGCCGGCCAGGTCGTGCCGCTCGAAGGTCTCGCGCAGCTCGCGGAAGAGCGCGGGGATGTTGTCGACCTCGTCGAACGCCGGCACCAGCACCGCGAAGTTGCGCCGCATGGCCTCGGGCACGGCCACCGTCGCCAGCTCCCCCGCCGTGGCCAGGGCGGCCGACGCACCGCCGTCCGCGGACGCGGCGAGGGGGACGCCCGCGCGGGAGCCCCCCTGTCCCCTGTCCCCTGTCCCCTGTCCCCTGAGGCTGTTCACACGCGCTTCCGCATCCGGGCCGAGAGCACGCCCAGCTGGTCGCGGTACTTGGCCACGGTGCGCCGGGCGATCTGGATCCCCTCTTCCTTCAGGATGTTCACGATGGCCTGGTCGGTCAGCGGGTGCGCGGGATCCTCGTCGCTCACCAGCTTCTCGATCTGGGCCTTGATCCCGCGGGCCGACACGTCCTCGCCGCTCGTGGTCGACAGGCCGGACGAGAAGAAGAACTTCAGCGGGAACACGCCGCGCGGCGTCTGCACGAACTTCTCGTTGGTCACGCGGCTGACCGTGGACTCGTGCATGTCGATGACCTCGGCCACCTCGCGCAGCGTGAGCGGCTTCAGGTACTGCACGCCCTTGTCGAAGAAGTCGCGCTGCCGGTCCACGATGAAGTTCATCACCTTCAGCATGGTCTGCCGGCGCTGCTCGATGGCCTGGATCATCCAGTTGGCCGAGTTCAGCTTGTTGGAGATGAACTCCTTGTTCTCGCCCTGGAACTTCTTCTTGTCCTTGGCGATGTCGCGGTACGTGCGGGAGAGCTTCAGCCGCGGCAGCGACGTGTCGTTCAGGAAGACCAGGTACTCGCCCTCGATCTTCTCCACGATCAGGTCGGGGATGATGTAGTTGTCGCCGTGCGACGCGTACTTCAGCCCGGGCTTGGGATCGAGCTTGGCCACCTCGTCGGCCGCGTCCTGCACGTCGCGCGGGGTGATCGAGAGCTCCTTGCTGATCTCGCTCCAGCGGTGGTTGATCAGCTGGTCGAAGTACTGGTCCACGATGCGGTAGGCCAGCGACCCGCGCAGCCGCTCCTCCACCTCGGGGATGGGCGGCTCGCCCTCGCCGGTCTCCTTCACCAGGTCCTGCACCACGCAGTCGCGCAGCTGCAGCAGGATGCACTCGCGCAGGTCGCGCGCGCCGATCCCCGGCGGGTCGAAGGCCTGGATCACGTACAGCATCCGCTCGGCCTCGCCCAGGTCGTAGGGGTCCACCCCCTCCCACCCCTCGCCGTCGCGCATGAAGTCGTTCAGCGACTGCACGATCTCTTCGAGCGGGGCCTCCAGGTAGCCCTCGTCGTTGATGTTGCCGATGATCTCCTCGCCCAGCAGGAGCTCGCGCTCGGAGAGGCGCAGCAGCGTCAGCTGGTCGTGCAGGTGGTCGCCCAGCTCCTTGGTGTCGACCGAAACGGGCTCGTAGTACTCGCGCTCCTCGTACTCCTCGCGCCGGCCGCCGGTCTCGAAGCCGTTCAGGAGGATCTCCTCCCAGTCGATCTCGTCGTCCTTCTCCTGCTCCTTCTCGTCCTTGCGCTCCTCCACCGTCTCCTCGACATCGCCCTCCACCATCTCCAGGAAGGGGTTGTTCAGGAGCTCCTGCTTCAGGTGCTGCTGCAGGTCCAGGAGGGGCATGTACAGGAGATCCATCGCCTGGTACAGGCGAGGGTTGATCTTCATCTCCTGCTTGAGGGTGGTCCCCTGGTACAGGCCCGTCTTCATACCGCGTCTTCCGATTCAGGGTGGTCGTACCGCTCGCGCATCCGGGCGGTCAGCGTGGGACCCAGGTAGATCTCGGCCACTTCGTCGTTCCAGACCAGCTCGCTGACCGTGCCGCTCACCCGCACACGGCCCTCGTACATGATGTAGGCGCGGTCCACGATGTCGAGCGTCTGCTCCACGTTGTGGTCGGAGATCAGCACCCCGATCCCGCGGCGGCGCAGGTCGCTCACGATCTGCTGGATGTCGTGCACGGCGATGGGGTCCACGCCGGCGAAGGGCTCGTCCAGCAGCATGAAGCGCGGCTGGCTGACCAGCGCGCGGGTGATCTCCAGCCGCCGCCGCTCGCCGCCGGAGAGCGCGTACGCCTTGGTCTTGCGGAGATGCTTGATCCCCAGCTCGTCCAGCAATTCCTCCAGCCGCCGCTTCCGCTCGGCGCGGGAGAGGGGCATCATCTGCAGGATGGCCATCACGTTCTCCTCCACCGACAGCCGGCGGAAGATGGAGGGCTCCTGCGCCAGGTACCCGATCCCCGCGCGCGCCCGCTTGTACATGGGCACGCCGGTCAGCTCGCGCGGGCCGATGAACACCTTGCCGCGGTCGGGGCGGATGAGCCCCACGATCATGTAGAAGCTGGTGGTCTTCCCCGCCCCGTTGGGCCCCAGCAGCCCCACGATCTCGCCCTGGCGGACGTGCACGTCCACGTCGTTCACCACGCGGCGGCCGCGGTAGGTCTTCACCAGCCCCTTGGCCGCCAGCGTGAGCCCGCCGGGAACGATCATCGACTGGCGGCGCTGCGGGTGCAGCAGCGCCTCGTCCTCCGGCGCCAGCGCGACGCCGCCCGCCTCCCCGTCGAAGTCGGCGACCGCGGCGGCGGATTCGCCGCCCTCGTGGCCGCTTCCGTGTGTGTCGTGCAGAATGGCCCGTATCCTCGCGTCCATGTGCTGCAGCGCCCGCTCGCGCCCGGCCTGCACCTCGGCCAGCGCCCACGGCGAGAGCCGCACGGCCTGCCACGTTCCCGCGCCGTCGGGCGAAACCGGCTCGCCCTCGGCTTCGGCCAGGAACTCCACCACCCCGGCGGCGGCCAGCTGCCCGGTCACCTGCTCGTCCAGGTACCGCACCGTCTCGGGCGAGGCGAAGTTCCCCGGCGCCTGCCCGTCGCCGCCGTACCAGCGGTGGTACTCCTCGCGCACGCCGGTCAGCCAGCGGGCGCGGTCCACGGGGTGCGCGCCCTCGTCGGCGGCGGCCAGCGCCCGCAGCGCCATGAGCGCCGAGAGCCCGCCCGCGCCGGTGGCGCTGACGATTCGCTCCAGCCGGGGCTCCGTCAAGGCTTGCGTCCTCCCGCTGGCTGCAACGGAGCGCTCGGCGAGTCCCGCGAAGGCGCCGGAGTCGCGGGTGGATTGGACGCGGGGGGACGGTTCACCGGCGGGCTCCCCGACCGCGGCGGCGTGTTCGACGGCGCCGGCATGGTCCCCGTGGTCCCCGTCGTCGCCCGCGTCGCGCCGGTCACGGTGCCGGGGCGCGCGGTCGTCTGCCCGTTCGCGCGGGCGGCCCGCCCCGCCGCCGAGGTGTCGTTCTGCGCGGTGCGGGTGTCGGGATCCAGGTACACGCCCTGCTTCAATCCGCGCACGTGCGCCACGTCCACCTCGCCATCCTTGAAGGTCAGGTCGATGCGGTCGCCGATCAGGTAGTTCAATCCCGGCTTCTTCTGTCCCGCCTTCGCCGAGTCGTCGCGCATGCGGTAGAGCGAGTGCGCGTCGCCGATGGCCAGCAGCCGCTCGATCTCCGTCTTCGCCGTGTCTCCCTGCGCCGTCGCGGGACGCGCCGGACGTCCCGCGAGCCGCACGCTGTCGCCGCGGGCGGGGCGCGACGCGCTGTCCGCGCGCGCGGAGTCGCTGCGGAAGAAGGCGACGATGGTGTCGGCCGTCAGCACGTCCTTCTGGTCCAGCTCGGTCGGCGGCTCCGTCATCGACCGGGGCACCGTTGGAACGGATGCGGTCCGCCCCGCCGCCGCGCCGGAATCGACGACCACGCTGCGGACGGCGATGGTGTCCCAGCTCTCGCCGCGCGCCTTGCCGACGGCGTTTACCTGCCGCAGCCGCTGGTCGGGAAGCAGGGCCTCGATCGAGTCGGCCTCCATGCGGAAGCCCTTGGAGACGGCGGTGGAGCGCCCCGGCGTGGTGCTTCCCGGCACCTGCCCGCTGGTCATCCGCTGCAGCAGGTCGCGCTCGAAGAACATGCGCAGCAGCGGCCCGTCCACCGTCAGCCGCTCGCTCACCAGCCGCGCGTTGGTCTGCGCCACCACGCGCGAGACCGAGCCGTTCTGCAGGTCGGTGGTGATCAGGTCGCCCGAGAGGTGGTACTTCTCGTTGTCGACCTTCGCCTGCCGCCGCAGCTCCACGTGGTCGGCCACCTGGTCGTAGTACGCCTCTTCCGCGGTCGACCGGGTGCCGTTGTCGTTGATGACGACGTTGCCGGTGGCCGTCATGTACCGCTCGCCGACGGAGGTCACGCGGTCGGCGTCGATCTCCATGGGGTTGCGGCGGTTCGCCGAGCCGTTGCTCTTGGGGACGACGGTCACGTGCGGGCGCTGCGTGGCGGTGGACTGCGCCTCGGGGCGCCCCGCCATGGCGCGGAAGTACTCCAGCTCGGGGCCGCGCAGGGTGGAGCCCTTCTGCTTGTCGGTGAAGACCACGCTGCCGGTGGCGTACAGCCGCCCCGTCTGCGAGTTGTAGGTCGCGTAGTCCGAGGTCAGCGAGCGCCCCGGGTCCTGGTAGTCCACCTGGCGGTAGAGCTGCACCTCGTTCTGCGCGGAGTAGATCACCGCGCTGTCGGCGCGCAGCTCCTCGCCGTTGGTGCAGCGCACCAGCAGCGGCCCCTGCGCGCTGATCACGCGGTTGCGCGGGTCGCCGATCGCCGTCCAGTTGCCGCGCTGGGAAACCAGCTCGCAGGTGTTCTGCGCGGCCGCACGGCCGGCGGACGGCACGGCGAAGAGGGCGAGGGCGAGGAGGATGCGGCGCATCAGAAGGTGATCCCCCCGCTGCCGACCTTCACGCCCTGCACCACCGCGTTCTTCCCCTGCACGTTGGTGAAGGCCGAGTTCGAGGTGAAGCCGTCGGAGATGAGCGTCTGCCCGTTCTCCACGATGGTGGTGGATTTCTCGCTCCACACGCGGTCGCCGCCCTGGTCCCAGTGCAGCTCCTCGCTCTTGATGGTGCGCATCCCCTTGTCGCCCTGGGTGATGAGGACCACGTTGCCGCGCGCCGTCATCATCCCCGAGGTCTGGTCGTACTCCCCCGTCTTCGAGGTCAGCCGGCTGGGCTGGCGCCCCGGCTCGTAAAAGGTGAGCCGCACCTTCTTCAGCTGCGAGCGCGTCTCGCCCTCGGGGGTGACCGCCGTGTCGGCGAAGAGGTCGGCCTTCAGGCGGCCCGCCTCGCTGATCTTCAGGTTCATCCCGATGGTCACCTGGTTGCTGTTGGCGTCGGCGGCGATGGCCGGGCCCGCCGGCTCCACGCCGCACGCGGCAAGGAGGGCAAGGCCGAGCACCGGCACCCAGGTGAGCCCCATCGGGCGGATCGTCACAGATTTCATCGTCTTCCGGTTCATACCGCGCCGGCGCGCATCAGGTCGTGCAGGTGCACCATCCCCACCACGCGCCGTTCCTCGTTCAGCACCGGGAGCGCCATCACCCCGTGCCGCTCCATCACCCCCACCGCGGCGGCGGCCAGCTGGTCGGGCCCGGCGGTGCGCGGATTGGCGGACATGATCTCCGATACGGAGATTGCAAAAAAGTGTTCCTCGCGCTCCATCAGCCGCGTCAGGTCGCCGCTGGTCACCACGCCCAGGAGCTTCCGGTCGCCATCCACGATGGCGACGGTGCCGCGGCGCTCGGCGAGCAGCATCACGCACTCGCGCATCGGCGCGTCCGGGGCGAGGAGCGGCAGCTCCTCCGCCACCATCACGTCGGCCACGCGCAGGATCAGGCGCCGGCCCAGCGCGCCGCCCGGGTGCAGCCGCGCGAAGTCGTCGCGTCCGAAGCCGCGGCGCAGCAGGAGGGCCACCGCCAGCGCGTCTCCCATCGCCAGCGCGGCGGTGGTGGACGAGGTGGGCGCCAGGTCGTGCGGGCAGGCCTCCTCGGCCACCGAGCAGTCCAGCACGAACTCGCTCTGCCGCGCCAGCGACGAATCCATTTGCCCGGTGAGCGCCACCAGCCGCACCCCCATCCGGCCGAGGTATTCGACGAGGCCGCGCAGCTCCTCGCTCTCGCCGCTCTTGCTGAGCAGGATGGCCACGTCGCCCGCCTCCACGATCCCCAGGTCGCCGTGCAGCGCCTCCACGGGGTGGAGGAAGGTGGCCGGTGTCCCCGTCGAGGTCAGCGTCGCCGCGATCTTCCGGGCGACGATGCCGCTCTTGCCGATGCCGGAGACGATCACGCGGCCGCCGTCTTCCAGGATGGCTTCCACCGCGCCCGCGAAGTCGCTGCCGATGCGGGCCTCGAGCGCGGCCACGGCCTGCGCCTCCTGGCGGATCACGCGGCGGGCGCGCTCCAGCGTTTCGGCCAGCGACAGCCCCGGCGTGGCGGCGGCGAGCGTCTCCAGCATCATCCCCCCGGCCTTTCCGAGCCGGCCTCGCGCTCGCGCACGTAAGCCTCCACGCGCCCGGCCCACTCGCCGCGGGCGGTCAGCAGCGCCTCGGCGAACTCGCGCACCGCGCCGCGCCCGCCGTGCTTCTCCGCGGCCCAGACGGCGCTCGCCCGCGCGTCCGAGGTCGCGTTGCCGACGACGGCCGGGAGCCCGACGCGGCGGAGGATGGAGAGGTCGGGAAGGTCGTCGCCGATGAAGGCCGTCTCCTCCCACCCGATCCCCAGCCGCTCCAGCATCGCCGTCACCGTCCCGAGCTTGGCCGCGGTGCGGTCCTGGTGCACCTCGTCGATCTCCAGCTCCTCGGCGCGGATGCGCACCGCGTGGCTCTCGCGTCCGGTGACGATGGAGACGTGGATCCCGGCCTCCTTCATCAGCCGGATCCCCAGCCCGTCCTGGATGTCGAAGCGCTTCAGCTCCACCGGCTCGCCGCTTTCCGTCGCACCCAGGTAGATGCCGCCATCGGTCATCACCCCGTCCACGTCCAGCACCACCAGGCGGATCCGCTTCGCCAGCCCGGCGTCGATGCGCTCAGCCACGGGGCGCCGCCTCCCAGTCCAGGGTCCGCGACGCGGCGCGGATCTCCAGCACCTGCTCCAGCAGCGGCTTCAGCCGGGCGAGCGGGAGCATGTTGGTCGTGTCGGAGAGCCCCTTCGCCGGGTCGGGATGCGTCTCCAAGAAGAGCGCGTCCGCGCCCGCCGCCACCGCCGCGCGCACCAGCGCCGGGATGTGGCGCGGCTCGCCGCCGCTGACGCCCGCGCCCTCGCCGGGGCGCTGGACGGAATGCGTGCCGTCGAACACCGCCGGCGCCTCGCACGCCTCGCGCATCAGCGCGAACGAGCGCATGTCGACCACCAGGTTGCCGTAGCCGAAGAAGGTGCCGCGCTCCGTCACCGCCACGCCGGGGGCGCCGGCGCCGCGCACCTTGGCCGCCGCGCCCCGCATCTCGGCCGGCCCCATCCACTGCCCCTTTTTCACGTTCACCGGCTTCCCCGTGGCGCCCGCGGCCACCAGCAGGTCGGTCTGGCGGCAGAGGAAGGCGGGGATCTGCAGCACGTCGACGACCTCGGCCACCGCGGCGCACTGCTCGGGGAGATGCACGTCGGTGACGAGCGGCAATCCCGTCTGCGCCCGCACCTTCTCCAGCTTCGCCAGCCCCTCGTCGATCCCCGGCCCGCGCGGCGAGCCGGGAGACGAGCGGTTGGCCTTGTCGAAGCTGGCCTTGAACAGGATGGGGAGGTCCAGGTCGTCCGCCATCCGCGCCAGCGCCTCGGCCACGCACACGTTCAGCGCGTCGCTCTCCAGCACGCACGGCCCGGCGATCAGGAAGAACTCGCCGCCCAGCCGGAAGAGCCGTCCGACGTCCGCCCGCGGAGACGCCGCGGGCCCGGAGAGCTCCTGCACCGCCTGCAAGATCGCGAATCCCCCGTCGCTCATCTGCTCAGTCTCCCGCCAGCGCGGCCACGTTCGGACGCGCCTCGCGCACCGGCTCGGCGCTCTCGCGCCCGTCCGCCGACGACGTGACCACGGGACCGCGGCGCGCGGCCGCCGCCTGGATGAATGAGGCGAAGAGCGGGTGCGGCTGGTCCGGGCGGCTCTTCAGCTCCGGGTGCGCCTGCGTGGCCACGAACCAGGGGTGGCTGGGAACCTCGATCATCTCCACCAGGTTCCCGTCGGGCGACACGCCGCTGATGCGCAGCCCGCTCTCCTCCAGCTGTTCGCGGTAGACGTTGTTCACCTCGTAGCGGTGGCGGTGGCGCTCGCTGATCTCCTGCGCGCCGTAGATCTCGCTGGCGCGGCTCCCCGGCAGCAGCCGCGCGGTGTACGCGCCCAGCCGCTGCGTGCCGCCCAGATCGGTGATCTCGCGCTGGCTGTTCATCAGGCAGATCACCGGGTCGCTGGTCTTGTCGTCCCACTCGGCGCTGTGCGCGCCGTGGATCCCGCACACCGAGCGCGAGAACTCGATCACCGCCGTCTGCAGCCCCAGGCAGATGCCGAAGAAGGGCAGCCCGTTCTCGCGCGCCCAGCGGATGGCGCTGAGCATCCCCTCCACCCCGCGCACCCCGAAGCCGCCGGGGATCAGCAGGCCGTGGTAGCCGCCCAGCTTCTCCGCGCCCTGCCCGTTCTCGAAGTCTTCCGACGACAGCCAGTCGATCCTGACCTTCACGTCGTTCGCGATCCCGCCGTGGATCAGCGCCTCCTGCACCGACTTGTAGCTGTCGACGAGCGCGACGTACTTGCCGACGACGGCGACGCGGACCTCGCCGTTCCTGGGATGCTTCACCCGCTCGACCAGCTGCTTCCACTCCGTCAGCGCCGGCTTCTCGGTCTGCAGCCCCAGCTTGCTGGCCACCAGCTCGTCCAGCCGCTGCCGTGCGTAGTCCAGCGGCACCTCGTAGATGGTCGACGCGTCGCGCGCCTCGATCACCGCGTTCACGTCCACGTTGCAGAACAGCGCGATCTTCCGCTTCATGTCGGGGGAGATGGCGTGCTCGGTGCGGCAGATCAGCACGTCGGGCTGGATCCCGATCTCCATCAGCTCGCGCACCGAGTGCTGCGTGGGCTTGGTCTTCAGCTCTCCCGCGGCGGCGATGTAGGGGATGAGCGTGAGGTGGATGAAGAGCGTGTTCTCGCGCCCGATCTCCTGCCGGTACTGGCGGATGGCCTCCAGGAAGGGGAGCGACTCGATGTCGCCCACCGTGCCGCCGATCTCCGTGATCACCACGTCGTGGTTCGGCGCCAGCCGCTTGATGGCGCCCTTGATGGCGTCGGTGATGTGCGGGATCACCTGCACCGTGGCGCCGAGGTATTCCCCGCGGCGCTCGCGGGTGATCACGTCCTGGTAGATGCGCCCCGTGGTGATGGAGTTCGCCTGCGACAGCGACTCGCCCACGAAGCGCTCGTAGTGGCCGAGATCGAGATCAGTCTCAGCCCCGTCGTCGGTGACGAACACCTCGCCGTGCTGGAAGGGCGAAAGGGTGCCGGGGTCCACGTTGATGTACGGGTCGAACTTCTGGATCGTCACCCTCAGGCCCCGCTCCACCAGGAGCCGGCCGATGGACGCCGCGGCGATCCCCTTCCCCAGCGACGAGACCACGCCGCCGGTGACGAAGATGTACTTGGTGGGTGCGGTGTTCAGGGCGGTCATGCTCGCTCCAGGGCCGGTGTTGCCATCTGCTTCAGAAGAATCGTCTCCGCGCGCGCCGCGTCGGCCGGGGTGTCCACGCCCCCCTCGGCGGGCGCGCCCACCGCGATGCCGATGCGCAGCCCGGCGGCCAGCGCGCGCAGCTGCTCCAGCTTCTCGATCCGCTCCAGCGGCGACTCGGGGAGCGCCACCCAGCGCAGCAGCGCGTCGCGCGTGTAGCTGTAGATGCCCACATGGCGCAGGAACGCGCCGCCGGCGAAGTCCGGCTCCGCGTCGCGCGGATGCGGAACGGGCGCGCGGGTGAAGAAGAGCGCGCGGCCGTCATCGCCGCGCACCGCCTTCACCACCGCCGGCTCCCGCCACTCCGCCGCGGAGGCGATCGGCGTGGCCACCGTTCCCACGTCCCATCCCCCGTCGCGGACGAGGGCGACCGCGGCCTCCAGGTGGTCGCGGCGCACGAACGGCTCGTCGCCCTGCACGTTCACGATCACCCCGAAGTCCCGCCACTCCGCGCGGCGCACCACCTCTGCGACCCGGTCCGTCCCCGAGGGGTGCTCGGCGCGCGTGAGCACGGCGGAGGCGCCGAAGCCGCGGGCGGCCGCTTGGACCTCGGGGCTGTCGGTGGCGATGACGATGTCGTCGAAGACGCCCGCTTCCACGGCGCGGCGCCAGACCCACTCGATGAGCGGCCTGCCGGCGATGGAGTGCAGCGGCTTGCGGGGGAGACGGACCGACGCGAGGCGGGCCGGGATCACGCCGAGGACGCGAGTGGTCATCGGCTTGCCGGCCCCGTGGGGCGGGATTTCGGGCGGCGGGCGATTGCAATAATCACGCCATGCAACCTAACTGCCCCCCGCACGAATGTCAAAGCGCGCGATGCGGCAGGCGCGTGCTGCTCATCGTCCGTTCATGCGAGGCGCGGGCGCGAGACCAGGATCGGCCCGTCGCCCGGGCATGCAAGGGCGAATGAATTCGCGGCAACAACGGCCCGAAGTCCGCCTTCGCGGACTGCGGCCGCGCCATCTCCGCGCGGCGCCGGCTCCAGCGGGAGAACGGGGACCGTGCCACTGTTCCCCATCTCCCGAAATCCCCCGAATGAAGGCGGCGCCGCGCGCTGGATCTTCCTACTTCCCCGGCTGCGCGGCGGGGGGCGGGCCCCCGCCTCCGGGTCCGGCGCCCGGGTTTTTGGGGCGCGGGGGAGCGGGAAGGGAGATGAGGATGGCGGTGACGACCAGCACCACCCCCGCCACCGACAGCTCGGCGATCGCGGAGCGGCGGATGGCGTCCGCGGCCGACTCGCTGCCCAGCGTGGGGCGCTGCCGGCGCCAGTTCCACGCGCCCAGCGCGAACACCATCGCCACGAACACCAGCTTGGCGATGAGCGCCCACCCGTACGGCGTGGTCCACAGCGCGTCGATCTTCGGCAGGTGCCGCCACGCGGTGATGACGCCGAAGATCACGACCCCGATGCCGGAGGCCAGCGCCAGCGGCGAGAAGCCGTTCACCATCTCCGCCACCAGCGTCCCGCGCCGCCCGCGCCCGCGCTCGTGCCGCAGCACCGCGCCGATCCCCGCCACCACCAGCACGAACAGCGTGCCGATCCACAGCCCGGCGGCCAGCGCGTGCACCGGGTTCACCAGCCGCGCCAGCGGGCCGAAGAACACGCCGCGCAGCTGCCCCACGATCACCCCGACGGCCGCCAGCGGCCACCCGATCCCCCGCCCCGCCGCCGCCAGCGCGAAGCCGGTCAGGGCCACCAGGAGGAGGATGAGCTGCACCTGCGTCTGCAGGTTGCCGCTCGCCAGCGCGGAGACGGTGGTGTGCTGGCGCGCGGCGGCCGCGGGGAGGTTGATGGCCGTGAGGACCGCGCGGATGAGCCATCCCACCAGCCCCAGCACGGCGGCGCGGCGCGCGGCGTCGGCCCACACGTCCGCTTGGTCCGACGGCGTCACGGCGGCAAGGCGGCGCCGCACCGACGCGTAGCGGAAGCCGACGGCGCCGGCGCCCAGGAACAGGCCGATGAAGCCGGCGAGCTCCCGGACGGGCTCGGACCAGGTGATGAGGGGCTCTGCCTGCACGCGGGCGGCTCCGGGCGACGGGGGGTGGGATCGGCGGCTCGGCACGCTCACGGCGCGCGGCCGCCACGATGGCGAAATGGACCGTGCCCGCACGAGCTTCGCAAGCCGCCGTTGTGCAAAAGCGTAGCAGATGATAGCTTTTCGGCGCTGCACCTCGCGATCCCACTCTCCGACACAGAGAAACGCCCGCTGCCGTAAGACCGCGATTCCGTCGTGGCCGGACGCCGCCGTGCCCGCGCGTGCAAGCGGCGCGGGCCCGCGGGTGGGAGAGGCGTGTGCGCGCACCAGATCCACACATCAACCCCCCAGGACCGATGCCCCGCTACCGCTCCACGCTCCTCACCGCCGCGCTCGTGCTCGGCGCGTCGACCCTGGCGCATGCCCAGGCCGACAGCGCGCTGTACGTGTCGAGCGGCGGCACCCAGCTCTTCCGCGTGAACCAGGACGCCGGCCTGGTGGCCAACGGCACCGCCGGAAGCGGGAACATCCCCGCCACCGGCGCGGGCGTGCGCATGATGTGGTTCCCGGCGCTGTGGGCCTTCCGCGCCGGCAAGGTGGAGAGCTTCGGCGCCACCTACTGGGACCTGGCCAGCATCGGCGCGGGCTCCGCCGCCTTCGGCGAGAACACGCGCGCCAGCGGCAGCAACTCCTTCGCGGCCAACCTGGCCACCACCGCCAGCGGTGACGAGAGCGTGGCGCTGGGGAACAACGGCACGGCCAGCGCCGACCGAGCCTTCGCCTTCAACGGCACCGCCAGCGCGGTGGGCGCCGTGGCCATCGGCAGCGGCGCGCAGGCCACCAACGACGACGCGCTGGCCATGGGCCCCAGCTCCATCGCGGGCGGGCTGGCGGCCATCACCCTGGGCCCCAGCATCGCCAACGGCAACTTCGGCGTGGCCATCGGGCTGCAGAACAGCGCCAGCGGGCAGTTCTCGGTAGCCATCGGCAAGAACGCCCGCACCGCCAACCGGCAGGGCTCGATCGTGCTGGGCGACGGCTGTGCCTCCTTCTCGTCGGACTCGGTGTATCCCACCGCCAACAACCAGTTCGTGGCGCGCGGCTGCGGCGGCGTGAAGTTCTACACCAACCAGGGGCTGACCGCGGGCGTGGAGCTGGCTGCCGGCGGCAGCGGCTGGAGCGCGGTGTCGGACCGCAACCGCAAGGAGAACTTCCGGGCGGTGAGCGGCGAGGAGCTGCTGGCCCGCCTGCGCGGCGTGCCGGTGAGCACCTGGAACTACCGGACCCAGGACCGCGCCATCCGCCACATGGGCCCCATGGCGCAGGACCTGTTCGCCGCCTTCGGCCTGGGCGAGAGCGACCGGATGATCAACTCCGTCGACATCGACGGCGTGAACCTGGCCGGCGTGCAGGCGGTGGCCGCGCGCACCGACCAGCTGCGCGCCGAGGTGAGCACGCTGACCGCCGAGAACGCCGAGCTGCGCGGCCGCGTGAGCGACCTCGAGGCGCGGCTGCGGCGGCTGGAGTCGCTGGTGGCCGGCCCGCCGCCCGCCGCCCCGAAGCCCTGACGCGCGTCCGCGCGGGCTCCGGCCCCGGCTCGGCTGCTACGCTCCCCCGTGCGGCCGTCCACGCGGAGAAAGCTTGTCCGGAAGCACGAATCGTCGTATACTGTGGCATCCCAACGGGAAGCCGCTCCACCCTCGCCCCACTCCTCCAGGCCATGTCCCATCGGCAACTGATACAACGCACCGCATGCGGTGCGGCGCTCGTGCTGCTTGCGGCGTGCACCGACCGCCTCCTTCCCACCGCCGCCGCGCCCGCGCTCCCCGCCGGCACCGTGGGACAGGTGACCTGCTCGGTGAACGTGCCCGCGCAGACGATGTCGTGCACCAGCGTGAAGCCCGCCGGCCCGCGCGGCGACCGCATCATCGGCAAGCAGGACGTGTACGTGAAGCTCTCCAGCTCCGGCACCACCTGGGACGCGGGAACCGAGATCCTGTCGAGCAACGTGGTGGTGCAGAACCTGGCCGACCGCCCCATGGGCACGCCCGACGGCTTTACGGTTTCCGGGGTGAAGGTCTTCTTCCAGACCGGGCCCACGGTCACCTCGGGCACCGGCAGCGTGACGGTGGCCAACCCCGACGGCACCGACGGGACCTTCCTGGCGTCGAACCAGACCTACTTCAGCTACGGCGAGATCCTGTCGCCGTACCAGCTGTCGCGGGCGAAGACGTGGCAGTTCAACGTCCCGTCTACCGTGGTTTCGTTCGAGTTCACCGTCTACGTCTCCACCCCGCTGCCCAACGAGAACGATCCGCTGGTCGACAAGGTGTGGACCGGCGCGGTGGACTCGGTGTGGAGCACCCCCGGCAACTGGCAGGACGGCGTGGTGCCCGACTCGTCGAGCGTCGTGGCCATCCCCCCCGACTCGCTGCTGGCCAGCCACACGCAGCCGGTGCTGGCCGCCGACGCCGACGTGGGCTATCTGCGCGTGGGCGCGGCCAGCTCGCTGGGGCTCAAGGGCTTCACCCTGCGCGCCCGCGCCAACGTCGACGCGGTGGGCACCATCAGCGGCGGCACGGTGTGGATGAGCGGCACCGGCGCGCTGCTGCGCGGCAACGTGGACGCGCTGCAGGTGTCCGGGAGCACGCAGCTGCAGGGCACCGTGAAGGCCACCGGCGCCGTGTCGGTGACGGGCTCGCTGTCGGTGAAGGACCAGGTGATGTCGATCCAGCTCCCGTGACCCCCACTCCCCTTCCAGCCGGAGCGATGATGAACACCAGGATTCTTGCGGGCGTGGCGCTGGCGGCGCTGGCCCTTGCCGCCCCGGCGCGGGCGCAGACACCGGACTCGGCGTTCGCGGTGAGCAGCGGCGGGCAGGGGCTGTTCCGCGTGAACGTGGACGCCGGCGTCCTCATGGGCGGCACCTTCGACGGCGACATCAACGGCACGGGGATCCCGGCCGAGGGCTCGGGCACGCGCGCGATGTGGTATCCGCGCAAGGGTGCGTTCCGCGCCGGCGGCATCAACGGCACGCAGTGGGACGCCGCCAACATCGGCAACTACTCCGTGGCCATGGGCCAGGACGTGCGCGCCAGCGCCGACAACGCCACGGCATTCGGGCTTCGCTCCACCGCCGCCCAGGTCAGCAGCTTCGCGGCGGGCGAGGACAACACCGCCTCGGGCGCGGCCTCGGTGGCGCTGGGCTACCACGCGCACACCAACGCGCGGCAGGGCTCGTTCGTGTTCTCCGACCGCTCTTCGGTCGACACGCTGCGCGCCGGGGTGAACCACTCGGCCAACTGGCGCGTCTCCGGCGGCTTCCGGATCTTCACTTCCTCCAACCTGTCCACCGGCGTCACCATCCAGAGCGGCAGCGTCGCCAGCAACTGGGGGCAGTCGAACGCGGTGATCAGCACCAGCACCGGCGCCTACCTCGGCACCGACGGCGTGTGGCACGACGTCTCCGACGTGCGCCGCAAGCACCTGTTCGAGGACGTGTCGGGCGAGGACGTGCTCGTCCGCCTGCGCGCGCTGCCGGTGCGCACCTGGAGCTACCGCGTGGACGACGCCGGGGTCCGCCACATCGGCCCCACCGCGCAGGATTTCCACGCGGTGTTCGGGCTGGGGCGCGACAACGTCACCATCGCCCCGATCGACGAGGGCGGCGTGGCGCTCTCCGCCATCAAGGCGCTGGACGCCCGCACCACCACGCAGGACGCCCGCATCCAGGCCGTGGAGCGCGACAACGCCGCGCTCCGCGCCGAGAACGCCGAGCTGCGCGCGCGGCTGGAGCGCATCGAGCAGATGCTGCAGCCGAAGCCGTAGGCTCCGCCGCGGGTGAGGGACGATGGGAAGCCCCGCGCCGGATTCCGGCGTGGGGCTTCCGCATTCGTGCAGTCGAAGATCGATGGTCTCACGCGGAGACGCGGAGACGCGGAGAACCGATCGCAGTTCTCCGCGTCTCCGCGTCTATCAGGGTACTTCACCCATCGCTGCCAGCCAGAACGCTCCGACCCCGGGCCGCAGACTTCTCCCGCCTGGCCACCGTTGGAGCGCGGCCGCGAGATTGCCAACTGCGTCATCGGAAGATGGTGGGGCGGCAGACTGGCGTGGCGTCCGCCCGCCGATATCTCGCCGTGGCGGCGGTGTGATGGCCCTCTCCTTCGTTCCCGATTGATATGTCGGAAATTTCCGACATATCAATCGGGAGCGAGATTGGAAGGCCGGCTCTCCGCGATCCGATCAGCGGCTCAGCATCAGGCACAGTTACGCACTGCGGGCTTGTCGTTCACCCGATCCACCCGATGACGCAGTTGAGGGCGTGTCCCCCAGCCTGGGAACGTGGGGATGCATATGGACGTCTCAACAACGCCGAACTCCATGTGAGTGAGATCTCTTTAGAATCTTGGGATGGCGAAGGTGAAGACGAAGCGCGACTTGTCGAGTCCCGTCGTCGGATCGACGTACAGCAGCGCCGTGGCGAAGCGGAAGGCCAGCCCGCCGCCGATGTTCTGCACCCACGGCGGCGAGTCTCCGCCCGTCCACGCCGCGCCGGCCGCGTACGCCACCTGCACGCTGGGGATGCCGAGGAACGGCACCTCCACAGGGAGCGGCACGGTGTAGCGCGCGTCCACGAACGCCAGGTGGTCGCCGCGGAAGTAGCCGACCGGGAGCGTGGGGATGGTGGCCGGGCCGCCCAGGATCTGGAAGCGCTGCGGCGGCGCGTCGCTGGCGAACGGCGTGGCGCCGCGCAGGTACACGGTGAGCGTGTGCGTGCGGAAGGCCAGCGCGGTGTACGTGGCCTCGCCCACCAGCTGCGTGAAGTCCGCCACCGACTCGCCGGGGATGGACCGCTCCACCTGCGCGCTCGCCGTCCACTGCGAGAGCCGGCCCACCACGCGCAGCTCGGCGCCCGCAAAGGCGGAGAGGATGTGCCCGTCCATCACAGGCGGGTTCGGGCGGTCCTTGTCGTTCCCCTGCCAGATGGAGAACACGTGCTTGGCCCGCAGCGAGCGGTCGCTGGACCACTGCATGCCGGCGGTGGGATTGAGCCAGCTCTCCCCCGCGATGATCGGCTTGCCGACCGGGCGGAACACCGTGGCCCGCAGCACGTCGGCGTCCCAGTAGTCGCGGTAGTCGCGGCCCGAGGCGAGCACCGACAGCGAGTTCGACAGGTCGCCGCGCTGCCAGGCGTCGTTGGTGCGCGTGGCCCGCGACGCCTCGACCGAGGCGCGCACGTTCTCGAAGCCCAGCGGCATGGTGAAGCGCACGCCGCCGCCCAGGCGGTCGGGGTTCTCGAAGCGGTACGCCGCCCACGCGTCGATGCGCGGCCCGCTGTCGTTGCGCGCCAGCAGCACGCGCAGCGGCAGCGTGAGCGTGACCCCGTTCACCCGGTCGTAGGTGGGGAGCGGGCGGAACGAGAAGCCGACCGCGCTGGGGCGCGCGGGGGGGATGATGCGCGCCGCGTACGCCCCCGTGTCCTGCACCGCGGTGTCGCCCGCGATGGCCACCTGCGTCCCCGCGCCCATCTCCAGGATCTGCCCGGTGGTGGCCAGCGCGGAGGTGTACACGCCGCCGCCCAGGTTGGCGATCTCGCCGCGGACCACGGCGCGCGGGCGGATGAAGAATTCGCCGCCGATCACCGCCACGCTCCCGTCGATCTGCCCCTCCAGCCGCACGTCGGCGTCGTAGACCACCACGTCGCCGGGCGCGTGGAACGAGGCGGGGAGCACCGTGTCGCGGTCGATGCGCAGGTAGTTGCCGCGCGCCAGGATCTGCCGCGCCAGCTCCGCCGCCGGCGAGTGGTCGTCGCCGGAGACGTGGATCTCCTGCGCGGCAAGGGGATGCGTGGCGAGGGCGAGAAGCAGGGCCGCGGCCAGCGCGGCGGAACGAAGGATCATCTTCACGATTGGAGGAAGTTGCGCAGGATGTCCTTCCCTGCCTCGCTCGCGATCGACTCCGGGTGAAACTGCACGCCCCACACGGGATGCAGGCGATGGCGCAGCGCCTGGATCTCGTCTTCCCACCCCGCCTCGTCCGTCCACGCCACCGCCTCCAGCCCGTCCGGCAGCGCCGCCGGGTCGATGGTCAGCGAGTGGTACCGCGCCACCGTGACGGGCGACGGCACGCCGCGGAAGATTCCCACGCCGCCGTGGCGGATGGGCGACGTCTTGCCGTGCATCACCCGCCGCGCGCGCACCACCCGGCCGCCGTACGCCGCGGCGATGGCCTGGTGCCCCAGGCAGACGCCCAGGATCGGCGTGGCCGCGCCCATACGGCGGATGACCTCCACCGACACGCCCGCGTCGGCCGGCGTCCCCGGACCGGGGGAGATGACGATGCGCTCCGGCGCCATCCGCTCCACCTCGTCGGCGGAGACCTCGTCGTTGCGCCGCACGGTCATCTCCGCCCCCAGCTCGCCCAGATACTGCACGAGATTCCAGGTGAAGGAATCGTAGTTATCGATCACCAGCAGCACGGGTTACCGAATTCTCCTCCGACGGTCGCGACGTCATCGTCAGGCGGCATGGAGCACCTGATGGTTGTGCAGGACGTGCCGGCGGATGAACGGGTTCTCGACGCGCGCCTTCTCCACCAGGTCGATCCTGCGTCCGAAGGCGGCCTGCAGCTCGTCCTCCATGTCGAGCCAGTCGTCGAGCGACGGACGGACGCCCGCCTCGAACGTCACCAGCACGTCCACGTCGCTGTCCGGGCGGAAGTCGTCGCGCAGGACGGAGCCGAACAGCGCCAGCTCGCTCACGTGCCACTTCCGGCAGAACTCCTCGATCCGCTCGCGCGGGACCTCGATCTTCATCTC
>NZ_DATIND010000159.1 GCF_035474595.1 Longimicrobium sp. | reverse complement strand
CGACCTGCGAAGGTGCCGTCGTGCACCCGCGTCGGCGCTCTCACGCCTCGCCGCTGGGGAAGACCACGCGCACGCGTGCCTGGGCCTCCAGGGGCGAGCCGTTGCGCCATCTACGGCTTGCGCCGGATGATGTCGAGGCCGCACTCTGCTTGTTCGCGGATGGGATCAACCGGGAGCGACATCCCCCCTGACGGTCTGCTGATCGCACATGCACGCGGAGCCCGAGGCACGGCGGCTGATCGACCTGAGCCACACGGTCGAGCACGGGATGGTCACGCTCAAGGGCTTCCCCGCGCCGCTGATCTGCGACTACCTGAGCCGCGAGGCGTCGCGGGCGGTGTACGCGCCGGGGACGGAGTTCCACATCGGCCGGATCGACATGATCGCGAACACCGGCACCTACGTGGACAGCCCCTTCCACCGCTACGCCGACGGCAAGGACCTGTCCGAGCTGCCGCTGGAGTCGCTCGCCGACCTGGACGCGGTCGTCGTGCGCGCCACCGGCCGCGCCGGCCGCGCGATCGGCGCGGATGCGTTCGCCGGGACGGACGTAGCGGGGAAGGCGGTGCTGGTGCACACCGGCCACGCGCGGCACTGGGGGACGGAGGCATACTTCGAGGCGCACCCGTTCCTGGCGCGCGACGCGGCCGAGCACCTGCGCGACTCGGGCGCCGTCTTCGTGGGGATCGACACGCTGAACATCGACGACACGGGCGATGGCGCGCGGCCGGTGCACAGCACGCTCCTCCGCGCGGACATCCCCATCTGCGAGCACATGCGTGGGCTGGAGCAGGTGCCGGACTCCGGGTTCCGCTTCTTCGCCGTGCCGGTGAAGGTGAAGGCGTTCGGCACGTTCCCGGTGCGCGCCTTCGCGTTGCTGGACTGAGCTTTCGGTAGATAAGAACGGGGGAGAGGCAGCTTTGTCTCTCCCCCGTTTTCGTTCGGCATTCAACAGATTGGATCACACGGAGGAACCGGAGGGAACGGAGGAGATGGGGCGATGCACTTCGATCCATCGCGGAGCGATCCGGAGCGCGTCAGCGGGGTAGCAGCACGACCGGAGCCGCATCTCCCGAAATCGATTCGAAGTTGCAAGATGACAAGCACTTGGCGCGCTCGTCTCCTTCTCGTCTTCGCCCTCTTCGCCGGCGTGCTTCCCGGCCCTGCGTCGGCGCAGGCGCGAGCGGACGTGCTGTCCGGGCGGGTGATTCCGGCTGGCGGCGGCGACGTGCGCGGGATGCGGGTGTTCGCCCGCCTCGGCGCGCTCGCGGACTCGGCGGTGGTCGATGGCGTTGGACGCTTCGCGATCAAGCTGCCCGGCGGGTCCGCGTCGGACACGCTGGAGGTGTCGGTCGACGCGGCGGAGACGGCGGTGCGTGCGTTCCACCCCGCACGGCTCACCGTGGCGCGCGGCGACGCGGCGCGCGAGCAGGAGATCGTGCTGGTGCCGCTGCGGTGGACGATCCGCGGGGGGCGGTACGCCGGAAGCGAGGTGGAGGTGCCGCTGGCGCGCGCGTTCGCCGCACCCGCCCCCTGCGCGGGGTGCACCGGCTTCTTCCGCGCCGCCTCCGCGCGGCCGGGTGCGGGGCGCACCTGGCTCGCCGGGTGGCCCGCCGAGCGCTTTCCGCTGCGCGTGGCGTTCGACCGCGAGTGGAGCGGCGAAACGGTGACCGCGCGCGACTCGGTGGTGTTCTGGCGCGAGGCCGACGAGCTGGAGCGGGCGCTCGGGGCCGACGTGTTCCGCCCCGCGAACTTCGCCGACACCGCGCCGCGCGAGAACGGCGGCCCGGACGACGTGATCCTGGTCTGGCTCGATCCCGACATGCACGGAATCCGCGGCCTGGGCACCGCCGTCTCCGACGGCCACGAGATCGGCTACGGCGACCTGCGGCTGAGCCGCGGCGCGCTGCGCGACCCTGCGACCTCGCCCGGGCTGGTGGCGCACGAGCTGATGCACACGCTGGGCTTCGGCCACACCTGCGCGTGGCGGTCGGTGCTGTCCGACGTGCGCCGCTGCCCGGAGCTGCGCGCCCCCACCGCGACCGAGGAGGATGTCGCCTACGTGGAGCTCGCCGCCGAAGTCCGCGCGCTCGTGCGCCAGCGCGGCGGCCGCTGGGCGCTGGAGGCCGCCCTCGCGGCGATGGACGCGCCCGGCGAGCGGGGGCTGGCGGCGCGGTAGCTCGACGCGGGACGGCGTCCCACATCATCAAAGCTGCACGTAATCCGGCCGGGGATTTCGGGAGTCGCGGGCGGGGCGGGGGAGCGCGTATTATCTCCATCTCCCGCGGGTTCCTCATCCACGTCCGCAGACAGGTCCCCGACCATGAGCACCGTCGCCGCACCCGCCATCGAGCGCCCCGCGCCCGACGAGCACGCGCCCTACTACTCGCGCTACATCGACCTCGTCCCCGAGGGCGACGTGCTGGATCTGCTGGACCGGCAGGCGCAGGACACCGTGGGGTTCCTGCGCGGCATCCCCATCCACCTGCACGACCACCGCTACGCCGAGGGGAAGTGGAGCGTGAAGGAGGTGATCGGCCACCTGGCCGACACCGAGCGCGTCTTCGCCTACCGCGCGCTGCGCTTCGCGCGCGGCGACCGGACGGAGCTGGCCGGCTTCGACGAGAACGCGTACACGCCCGCCGGCGAGTTCGGGCTGCGCGAGTTCGAGTCGCTGGTGGAGGAGTGGCTGAACGTGCGCCGCGCCTCGCTGTCGCTGTTCCGCTCGCTGACGCCGGAGCAGGCGCGCCGCCGCGGGCTGGCCAACGGGCAGGAGATCAGCGTCCGCGCGATCGCCTTCATCGCCGCCGGGCACATCATCCACCACACCGCCATCCTCCGCGAGCGCTACCTGGGCGAGTCCTGACGCCCCGCCGGTCCGCCCGCGCCACGGAGCCTCCGGCGCGGGCGGACCCGCATCTCCCGAAGCCGTTCCTTCCATCCACATCTCCCCGCGACAGGCGCGCATGACCGAGCACCGGCGGCCGGGAACGCACGAGTACTTCATGGGGATCGCGCTGGCGGTGCGGGCGCGGGCGGACTGCACCGGCAACCGCGTGGGCGCGGTGATCGTGAAGGACCGGCGCATCGTGAGCACCGGCTACAACGGCACGCCCGAGAACATGCCCAACTGCAGCGAGGGCGGATGCCACCGCTGCGCGCACCGCGGCCAGTACCCCAGCGGCACCGGCTACGACCTGTGCATCTGCGTGCACGCCGAGCAGAACGCGCTGCTGGCGGCGGCGCGCTTCGGCATCGCGGTGGAGGGGAGCACGGTGTACACCACCATGCGCCCGTGCTTCGGCTGCACCAAGGAGCTGCTGCAGGCGCACGTGGAGGCGGTGTGGTACCTGCACGACTGGGTTCACCCGGACCCGCACTACCAGGCCGAGTACGAGCGCCTGCAGGGCCGCTTCCCCGAAGGCATCCGCCACCTGGAGGTGCCGGACCCCGACGCCGAGTGGGCCATCACCTCCCGCCGCGCGGCCGCGGGAAGGCCGGACGAGACGGGGCACGGGGCGGTGTGAGGTTGAGCCCGCTCGCACTCTGCTTTACCTTTGAGTAAAGCAACAGGAGACAGCTCCGATGTGCCGTGCACGGCTGGATTCCGAATGTAAGGCGGTCATCCCGGCTTCCGTCCGGGAGACGCTCGGCGTCGGACCGGGTGACGAGATCGTCTTTACGGTGACGGAGGGTCGGGTCGTCGTGTCGAACGGCAAGTCCGTCCTCGACCGCCTCGCGAAGTTCGCCGGACCAATGTGGCGGGGGTACGCCGACGAGGTGCGGCGCGATCGTGACGAGTGCGACCGGTGAGCGGTCGCGAGAAACGGAGATTTCCATGCCCATCGCGCAGGTCAGCAGCAAGTCCCAGATCGTGCTTCCGGCGGAGCTGCGCCGGAAGCTGGGGATCAAGCCGGGTGATCAGGTCCGCATCGAGGTGCGCGGGGACGAGATCGTCATCACTCCGCTCACCGCGTCCGCGTTCGAACGCCTGAAGGCACTTGGCGGTCCGGTCTGGCGCGGAGCGGCGGAGCGGATCGAGCGGGACCGCGACGAATGGGACCGCTGACCGGCGATATTGCGGATGGCGAGATCGTGCTGCTCGACAGCGTCGCCATCATCTATTTTCTCGATCAGTCGCCGGCCTACTTCACGGCTGCGGCGGAGATCTTCGCGCGGATCAACGCCGGAGAGCTCACCGGCGTGGCTTCGATGCTGGCGCTGACCGAGATCCTCGTCGAGCCGTTCCAGGCGGGCGACGCTGCCCGTGCCCGCGCCGTATCGACGGAGCTTCGCAGCTATCCGAACCTTTCGATCCGGAAGGTCGACGCCGAGGTGGCGGAGCGAGCGGCCGAGCTCCGCGCCCGCCTCGGCATCCGGACCGCGGATGCCGTTCACGTGGCGACAGGGCTTCTCGAAGGCGCGTCATGGTTCATCACCAATGATCTGCGCCTTCGCCGGGTCCATAGCGAAGGAATTCAGCCCTGGTTCTTCGACGAGCACCGCTGACTGCTTGTCGAACCCAATCGCCAACCGGCTCGCGAAACCCGCGGGCCGGTTGTAGTTTGGGCGCCTTCCATTCCGGGTTGAGGGGCGTGAGACGGGAGCGAGCGTGTTCGACAAGATCCTGATCGCCAACCGCGGCGAGATCGCGCTGCGGGTGATCCGCGCGGCGCACGAGCTGGGGGTGAAGACGGTGGCCGTGTACTCCGAGGCCGACCGCCTTTCGCCCCACGTGCTGGCCGCCGACGAGGCGTACTGCATCGGCCCGGCGCCCAGCGCGCAGAGCTACCTGCGCGGCGACGTGCTGATCGACGTGGCGAAGAAGACCGGGGCGCAGGCCATCCACCCCGGCTACGGCTTCCTCAGCGAGCGCGCGCCCTTCATCCAGGCGGTGCGCGACGCCGGCCTCGTCTTCATCGGCCCGAGTCCCGACGCGGTGACGGCGATGGGCGACAAGACGGCCGCGCGCTCCCGGATGATCGACGCGGGCGTTCCCGTGGTCCCCGGCACCAAGGAGGCGCTGGCCGATTCGGCGGAGGCGCGGCGGGTGGCGGGGGAGATCGGCTATCCCGTGCTGCTGAAGGCAGCCGCCGGCGGGGGCGGGAAGGGGATGCGCGTGGTCCAGAGCGAAGACGAGATCGAGCGCGCCTTCGACGCGGCGGGGAACGAGGCGCTAGGAGCGTTCGGCGACGGCTCCGTCTACATCGAGAAGTTCCTCGAGGGGCCGCGCCACATCGAGATCCAGCTCCTGGCCGACCGGCATGGGACCACGCTGCACCTGGGCGAGCGCGAGTGCTCCATCCAGCGCCGCCACCAGAAGCTGATCGAGGAGGCGCCGTCGGCCGTGCTCACGCCGGACGAGCGGTCGGCGATGGGGCAGATGGCGGTGGCCGCGGCGCGCGCCGTCAACTACGAGGGCGCGGGGACGGTGGAGTGCCTGTACCAGAACGGCGAGTTCTACTTCCTGGAGATGAACACCCGCATCCAGGTGGAGCACCCGGTGACCGAGCTGGTGACGGGGATCGACCTGGTGCAGTGGCAGATCCGCATCGCCGCGGGCGAGAAGCTGCCGTGGACGCAGGACGACGTGCGCTTCACCGGCCACGCCATCGAGTGCCGCATCACCTCCGAGGACCCGTTCAACTCCTTCCTCCCCTCCACCGGCCGCATCGGCGAGCTGACGCTGCCCAGCGGGCCCGGCGTGCGCTGGGACGGCGGGATCGCGACCGGCGTGGAGGTGGGGCTGTCGTACGATCCCATGCTGGCCAAGCTGATCGTGCACGCGCCGACCCGCACCCAGGCGGTGGAGCGGATGAAGCGCGCGCTGCTGGAGCTGCGCGTGGACGGCGTCGACACCAGCGTCCCCTTCCACCTGCGGGTGATGGACGAGGCGGACTTCCGCGCAGGACGTCTCGACATCAAGTACCTGGAGAAGCACGAGGAGCTGCTCGCCGCCGGGCCGAGCGACGAGGACGTGCGCGTGGCCGCGCTGGCGGCCGCGCTGCTGGAGGAGGAGCGGCGGCAGATGCGGACCGTGGCGCGCCCCTCCTCCGCCGCGCCGTCGGCCGGAGCCAGCGGGTGGCGGCAGATGGGGTGGAGAGCGCGGTGAGCGAGCGCCGCGGCGGGCGGGGGCGCGGTCCGGCGGGACGTCCCGGGAAGCCGGGCGGGCGGGGAGATGGACGGCGGCCGCCGCCGAAGCCGGTCGCGGTGCGCATCGACTCGATCGCCGCGGGGGGCGAGGGGGTCGGAAGATTGCCGGACGGGCGCGTGACCTTCGTGCACCGCACCGCGCCGGGCGACCTGGCCGAGATCGCGCTGACCGAGCGCAAGGAGCGGTGGACGCGCGGGCGGCTGCTGCGCGTCCTGGAGCCATCTCCCGAGCGGCGCGATCCGCCGTGCCGCTTCTACGCGCGCTGCGGCGGGTGCACGCTGGAGCACATGGCGTACGACGCGCAGCTGCGCGCCAAGGCCCGTATCGTGGCGGACGCGCTGACGCGCATCGGCGGGGTGGCGACGGAGCCGCCGGAGATCGTCCCGTCACCCAGCGAGTTCCGCTACCGCAACCGCGTGTCGTTCGCGCTGCGGCGCGCGGAGCACGGGCGGGTGGAGGCGGGCTTCCACGCGCTGGGTGCGCCGGACGAGATCGTGGACCTGGACGGCGCCTGCCTTCTCCCCGAGGAGCCCATCGCCCGCGTGTGGGACGCGCTGCGGGCGGCGTGGGGAGCAGATGCGAACCGTCTTCCGTCGGGCGAGCGGCTGCGGCTGACGCTCCGCGCGAACGCCGCGGGCGAGGTGTCGCTGCTGGTGGAAGGCGGATACTCGCCCGGGCGGCCGGAGGAGTTGATCGCGCGCGTGGACGGCCTCGTCTCCATCTGGCACCGGCCCGGCGAGGCGGCGGCGGAGCTGATCGCGGGCGCGCCGGGGCTGCCGGAGACGTGGGGCGACGAGACGGTGGAGCTTTCCGGCGCGGCGTTCCTGCAGGTGAACCGGGGTGCCGCCGCGCTGCTCGAGGCGCATGTCGCCGAACTGGCGGGCGACGTCGCGGGCTCGAGGATCGTGGACGCGTACTGCGGCGTCGGCTTCCACGCGCGCCGCTTCGCCCGCGCGGGCGCGGCGGTGGTGGGGATCGAGCTGGATCCGCAGGCGGTGGAGGAGGCAGTGCGCGCCGCGCCGGAGGGCGCCCGCTTCGTCGAGGGGCCGGTGGAGGACCTCATCCGCCTGGAGCTGCCGGCGGACCTCGTCATCCTCAATCCTCCGCGCGCGGGGGTGCACCCGGACGTGGCGGACGCGCTGCGGGAGACGCCGGCGGAGCGGGTGATCTACATCTCCTGCAACCCCGCCACGCTCGCGCGCGACCTGAAGCGGATGGGCGACGTGTACCGGCTGGAATCCGTCCGCTCGTTCGACCTTTTCCCGCAGACCGCGCACGTGGAGACGGTGGTGCTGCTGGTGGCTGCTTCGTAGCGCGTCGCCGCACCGGCAGAACGCGGCGGGCCGCCGGACACCTCGTCCGG
>NZ_DATIND010000158.1 GCF_035474595.1 Longimicrobium sp. | reverse complement strand
AGACGCCTTCGCCGACCTCCCGCTGATCGGCTTCGACGACGAGCCCGCGGCCGCCCCCGGGCCGCCGGCCGCTCCGGCGCGCGGGCCCGACCCCGCGCGCTTCGGCGAGGTCTCGCTCGACGAGTCGACGGTGGACTTCGGTCCGGGGGAGGACGACGAAGACGAGCCGCTCCCGCTGATCGACTTCGACTCGCCCGCGCCCGCGCCCGCCACGCCGAAGCCGGCCGCCGCGCCCACCGCGCCCCCCGCGCCCGTCATCCCCGACCGGCTGGAGGAGCTGCGCAGCCGGGTGGCCGCCGCCCCGCACGACGCCGCCGCGCGCGAGGCGCTGGTGCACTCGCTGCACGACCACGGGCTGGGGCACGAGGTGCCGGCGCTGCTGGAGGAGATGCACAAGACGCTGGCGGGGCAGGGGAACTACCTGGGCGCCGTGGGGCCGATCTCCGAGCTCATCCGGCTGCGTCCCGGCGACCCCGTGCTGCTGCAGAAGCGGGTGGAGTACGCCTTCCGCTCCGGCGACCGCGAGGAGCAGGTGGTGGCCTACCTGGCGCTGGGCCGCCACTTCGCCGCGGGCGGTGACGCGCCCAAGAGCGAGGCCGTGTTCCGCCGCGTGCTGGAGCTCGATCCCGAGAACCAGGAGGCGCGCAACGCGGTGGCCGCCGCGCAGGCCGCCCGCCCCGCCGCGCCCGCGGCCCCGGACGCGCCCGCGCAGCCGCAGGCGCCGCGCGGCGACGAGTACGTGGACCTGGGCGCCCTGATCCTGGGCGAGCCCGAAGACCGCGAGCCCACCACCCGCTTCGTGGTGGAGGAGCACGAGCCCACCGGCGACGAGGACCGCGACTTCGCCGAGATGCTGGCCCACTTCCGCCAGAAGGTGGCCGAGAACATCGAGGTGGAAGACAGCGACAGCCACTACGACCTGGGCGTGGCCTTCAAGGAGATGGGGCTGGTGGACGAGGCGATCGCCGAGTTCCAGGTGGCGCTTCGCGGGGGCGCCAACCCGCTGGCCACGCTGGAGATGCTGGGCGCCTGCTTCGTGGAGAAGGGGCAGTACGCCGTTGCCGGCCGCGTGCTCGACCGCGCGCTGCGCATCACCGGCGCCGCCGACTCGGACCTGGTGGGCGTGCTCTACCAACTGGGGCGCACCGAGGAGGCGCTGGGCCATCCCCGGCAGGCGATCGACTACTTCGAGCGCGTGCTCTCGGTGGACATCCGCTTCCGCGACACGGCGCGTCGCATCGAGCAGCTGAAGACGGCCACGCCGCTTTGACACCCCGGCGGGCCGGGTGTAGGTTACGGCACGCCAACACACGGATTTACAGACGGCAACCGCCGCCAGGCATGACGCTGCGCACCGCACCCATCCGGCTCTCCGACATCCACGCGCCCGTCCGCGACCGCCTGGACGGCGTGGTGGACGAGATCCGCCGCATCGTGGTGAGCGACTTCGCGCCCATCGACGAAGTCAACCACTACCTGATGAAGATCCGGGGGAAGCTCTTTCGCCCCGGGCTCGTGCTGCTGTGCGACCAGCTGAACGGCGGCGCCAACCCCACCGCCGAGACCCTCGCCGCCATCATCGAGTTGGTGCACCTGGCCACCCTGGTGCACGACGACGCGGTGGACCACTCGGTGCTGCGCCGGGGGATGCCCACGGTGAACGCGCTGTGGAGCCACCAGGTGGCCATCATCATGGGCGACTACCTGTACTCGCGCTCCATCAGCGAGATCACCCGCCTGGGCGACCTGGAGCCCATCCGCGTGATCGCCGCCGCGGCCAACGCCATGACGGTGGGCGAGATGCGCCAGCTGGTCTCGCATGACGCGCTGGGGTTCGGCGAGGGCGACTACTTCCGCCTGATCGACAGCAAGACGGCGTCGCTGATGTCGGCCGCCTGCGAGATGGGCGCGCTGACCGGGGCCCCCGAGCACCGCGACGCGCTGGCGCGCTACGGCACCGAGCTGGGCCGCGCCTTCCAGATCGCCGACGACCTGCTGGACTACACCGCCGACTCGGCCGACACGGGAAAGCCCAGCGGGCTGGACCTGCGCGAGCACAAGGTCACGCTCCCGCTCATTCACGCGCTGCCGAAGCTGTCGAAGGCGGAGCGGGCCGGGGTGGAGGCCTTCTTCCGCGACCCCGAGCCCACCGACCCGGCCATCCACGAGGTGGTGGAGATGGTGTCGCGGCACGGCGGGCTGGAGTACGCGCGCGGGCTGGCGCTGCAGTCGGCGCAGCGCGCGCACGAGGCGCTGGAGGGGCTTCCCGAGGGGCCCGCGCTCGAGGCGCTGCGCGACAGCATCGTGTACGCGGTGGAGCGCCGCCGGTAGCGGCACCGCATTTGCCGCAGCGCGGCGGCGAGAGACGTCTTGATCGGACGCGAGTGAAACTGGAACCGGGTGGGGAGGTGAGATGAGCGCGACACGCTCGCGGAGGATGGGGCGGCTCCTTGTGGTGGTGCTGATCGGGCTGCTGCTGGGTGCGCTGCTCTCGGAGCTGTGCGTGCGCTTCATGCCCGACAGCTCGGCGCGCACCTTCTTCACCACGTCGGTGGCGGCCGCCTTCGGGCCGCTGGTGATCGACCTGGTGGCGGTGGGGCTGACCCTGGGGCCGCTGGTCATCCGGCTGGACTTCCTGAGCGTGCTCGGGGTGCTGATCGTGGCGCTGGCCGCGCGGACCTGGCTGTAACGGGCGCGAAGCCGGCCGGCAGGTTGCGAAAGGGGAGACCGCGCCGTCTCCCCTTTTCGCGTTTCGCCGACTCCAGTCTACGGAAAATTTGCCACGCAAACACTGGGAGAGACGTCATCCTGAGGCCGGCCACACCGTACTGTTCGCGTTACGGGTGCCTGCAGGCCGAAGGATCCATAGCCGCGGCCGGCACTCAGCCGCCTTGACGCTCCAGCCTCGTGGAAGCCGATGCCATCCAACGATCGGTACTACATCTACGTGATGTCCAACGTCAGCCGCACGCTGTACATCGGGATGACGAACGACCTGGTGCGCCGCGTGTGGGAGCACAAGCAGAAGGCGGCTCCGGGCTTCACGGCCACATACAACGTGACGCAGCTGGTCTACTTCGAGGAGGCCGCGCATCCGCAGGTGGCGATTGCGCGCGAGAAGCAGCTGAAGGGGTGGCGGCGCTCGCGTAAGATCGCGCTGATCTCGGCCGCGAACCCCACGTGGCGCGACCTGTCGGACGATGAAGGCTTCTTCACGCCGATCCGCTGATTCCCCGTCGTTGCCTATAGATCCGGGCGTCTTGCAGAGTGACATGCGGGACCGGCTATGGATCCTTCGGCCTGCATCCTACGCTGTGGGATCAAGCCCGGTGTGGCCGGCCTCAGGATGACGTCGGCGCGGGGCGTGTTCCGGTGCCTGTACGGCACATCGCGATGATCGCTCCCGTCCCTTGAGAGCGCGGCACGGCGCGCGTTAAGTTACCCGTGGTACATCAACCGCAAGCCTTTGCCTGACGGATACATGCGCTCCGACGAGATCCGCGCCGCGTTCCTGGACTACTTCGCCCGCAACGGGCACGAGGTACGCCCCAGCTCGTCCCTGGTGCCGGCCGACGACCCCACGCTGCTGTTCACCAACGCGGGGATGGTGCAGTTCAAGAAGGTGTTCCTGGGGATGGAGAACCCCGGGTACACCCGCGCGGCCACCAGCCAGAAGTGCGTGCGCGCCGGCGGCAAGCACAACGACCTGGAGAACGTGGGCTACACCGCGCGGCACCAGACCTTCTTCGAGATGCTGGGGAACTTCTCCTTCGGCGACTACTTCAAGCGCGACGCCATCCGCTTCGCCTGGGAGCTGCTGACGGTGGACTTCGGGATGGACCCCGGCCGGCTCTGGGTGACGGTCCACTACACCGACGACGAGGCGGCCGCGCTCTGGCAGGAGATCGCGGGACTGCCGGAGACGCGCATCTTCCGCCTGGGCGACAAGGACAACTTCTGGCAGATGGCCGACACCGGCCCCTGCGGCCCCTGCAGCGAGATCCACTACGACCGGCGCACGGAGGGGCTCGGCACCGACGTGTCGCGGGAGGAGTTCGAGGAGCTGACCGAGGCCGGCGAGATCCTGGAGTTCTGGAACCTGGTGTTCATGCAGTACGATCGCGACGCGGACGGCAACCTGACGCCCCTCCCCGCGCCGTCCATCGACACCGGGATGGGGCTCGAGCGCCTGACCTCGATCCTGCAGGGCGTCGCGACCAACTACATGACCGACCTCTTCACCGACATCATCGCCCGCGCGGTGGAGATCGTGGGTATCCCGTACGAGTACGACACGCCGCACGGGGTGAGCTACCGCGTGCTGGCCGACCACGCGCGCGCGACGGCGTTCCTGCTGGCCGACGGCGTCTTCCCCAGCAACGAGGGGCGCGGCTACGTGCTGCGCCGCATCCTGCGCCGCGCCGTGCGCCACGCGTGGCTCATGGGCCGCCGCGAGCCCACCTTGGCCGGCGTGGTGGAGGCGGTGATCGACCGCATGGGGGTCACCTATCCCGAGCTGCTGGCGCGCCGCGAGTACATCGTGCGCAACACCCGCGCGGAGGAGGAGCGCTTCCTCTCCACCATCGACGCGGGGATGCGGCGCTTCGACGAGGTGGCGCCCGCGGGCGCGACGGGGACGATCGGCGGCAGGGAGGTCTTCAAGCTCTACGACACCTGGGGCTTCCCGGTGGACCTCACCGAGCTGATGGCGCAGGAGCGCGGCTACGGGATCGACCTGGAGGGCTTCGAGGCCGAGCTGGACGCGCAGCGCCGCAGGAGCCGCGAGGACCGCGCGGCCAGCGGCATCGCGGTGGAGGCGGACGCGCTGTCGGACGGGTGGGAGATGGTGGGCGACGCGGCCGGGGCGGAGCAGGAGTTCGCCGCCTACCGCGCCACCTCGCTGGAGACCGACATCCTGGCCTACCGGCGGATGGACGACGGGCGCATTGCCCTGCAGCTGCGCGAAAACCCGTTCTACGCCGAGAGCGGCGGGCAGATCAGCGACACCGGCCACGTGCGCGGCGACGGGTGGACGATGCGCGTGAACGAGGTGCGGAAGGTGTCGGGCCGCGTCGCCGTCATCGGCCCGGTCGACGGCGACTTCTCGGCCACGCCGGTGCGCGCGGAGGTGGAGGAGTCCACGCGGCGCGACACGGAGCGCAACCACACGGCCACGCACCTGCTGCACGCGGCGCTGCGCACCGTGCTGGGCGAGCACGTGCACCAGATGGGCTCGCTGGTGTCGCCCGACCGGCTGCGCTTCGACTTCTCGCACAGCGGCGCGCTGACCGACGACGAGCGCCTGCGCATCGAGGAGATCGTGAACCGCGAGATCTGGCGCAACGACGCGGTGCGGACCGAGGAGATGGCGCTGGACCAGGCCCGCCAGCGCGGGGCGATGGCGCTGTTCGGCGAGAAGTACGGCGACCGCGTGCGCGTGGTGGAGATCCCCGGCTTCAGCATGGAGCTGTGCGGCGGCACGCACGTGCGCTCCACCGGGCAGATCGGCCTCTTCCGCATCGTCGGCGAGTCGGGCGTGGCGGGCGGCGTGCGGCGCATCGAGGCGGTGACGGGCCCCGGCGCGTACCAGCTCGTCCTGCGCGACGAGCGGACGCTGCGCGAGGCCGCGGCCGCGCTGAAGACGCGCGAGGAGAACCTTCTCCCCCGCCTGCAGCAGGTGCTGGCGCAGGGGCGCGAGCTGCAGAAGCAGCTGGAGAAGGCGCGCACCCAGGGCGGCGGCGACGCGATCGCCACCCTGATCGAGGGCGCGCGGAGCGTGGACGGGACGAAGGTGATCGCCACGCCCGTGGACGCGGAGAGCGCCGACGACCTGCGCGCGCTGGGCGACGGCGTGCGCGAGCGGCTGGGGAGCGGCGTGGCGGTGCTGGCCAGCGGCGGCGAGCGGCCGATGATGCTGGCGGTGGTGACCGACGACATGATCACCCGCGGCGTCCGCGCCGACGCGGTGATCCGCGAGGTGGCGGCGCTCGCGGGCGGCAAGGGCGGCGGCAAGCCGCACATGGCCCAGGCCGGCATTGGCGACCCGAGCCGCGTCCCCGAGGCGCTCGGGAAGGTGGGGGAGATCGTGGGCCGCCTGCTCGCGGGCGGAACGAAGTCCTGAGTCCTGAGTCCTGAGTCCTGAGTGGATGCAGGGCAGTGAGATGCCCCACTCGAGGACGTCATCCTGAGGCCGGCCACACCGTCGCCTGGGTGCGATGATGACGGCAGGCCGAAGGATCTATCGCCAGTCCCGGCACACCGTTACGAAGGCGCACGATTGCCGTTGTCGTCCGACACGACCGAGTCAACCTCCGCCACCGCGGCGTGGCTGCGCGAGCGCGTGCCCGCCACGCCGCCCGCGCTGCTGGACGCCATGCTCGCCGCCCTCCCCGCGGACGCGCACGGCACCGTCGCCGACACGCTGGCGGCGGCGGCGCTGCGGCTGTACGCCCAACTCCGCGGCGGCGCCAGCGACCGCGGAGACGCCCTCCCGCTCCTGGCCGCCGACGCGCTGCTCACGCACGCCCTTCAGGCGCAGGCCGAGGCCGATCCCGGCGGGCTGGCGGCGTTCTGCGAGCGCTGGGGCGCCGGCGGCGCGCTCGCCGAGCTGGCGCCGGACGCCTGACTCCGCATCACCCGACAACGAAAACGCCCGCGCCGGTCCAGCCGACGCGGGCGTTTTCGTGTCAGTTGCGAGCGCTGGTTCATCCAACCGACCGTCTTCCCTCTCGCGTTGTTTCCTGAGTCGTCCCCGCGCTGCGCGCGTCCAGGGAGGATGAAAGGAGATCGGTCACGAGCGCTGATGCCACGGAATGAGCGGATCAGCCTCGCGCAGTTTGCGAGGCTTCCCGTAGTCGTTGCTGCGACTTCATCAGTCGCCGGTGATCGGCTGTGGCCCACACAGGCACATGCGGCGTCCGGGGGATTGGCAGGCTGAGCTGAGGGCGAGGCTGGCTCTCTCGCACCGATGCCGGGCAGGAATTCCGTGCGCCGGAACCGAGTGACGTGCTGGGCCGGCTATGGATCCTTCGGCCTGCAACCATCTGCGTCGGATCGGGTTGCGGTGTGGGCGGCCTCAGGATGACGTCTGCGGGGAGTGTGGCGCAGCAAAGTCATCGCAAATTCCATCATCTTCCCCGAACCTCATCGTGCTTGCCGCGAGTGGGGCTGATGCCAATTATCTGCGCGTTCCAAGAATGTGCCGGATCGATGTATCCCCGTCTTCCTCCCATCCGCCGGAAAGGAAATCCGCATGCCCGAATCCCATGAGTCCGCACGGCCGGGAAGCATGGCCGGAAAGAACGTCATCCTCTTCGTGACCGATCAGGACCGGGCGATCCAGCACTTTCCGCCGGGGTGGGCGAAGGAGAACCTTCCCGGCCTCACCCGCTTGCAGCAGAACGGCCTCACCTTCGAGAACGCCTTCACCAACTCGTGCATGTGCTCGCCCGCGCGGGCCACGCTGATGACCGGCTACTTTCCCGCGCAGCACGGGGTGAAGTACACGCTCGAGGAGGACATGGACGGCCCGCGCTACCCGCAGGTGGAGATGCCGCTGGACTACCGCAACCTCGCCTCGGTGATGCAGGCGGCCGGGTACACCGTGGTCTACAAGGGGAAGTGGCACCTGAGCAAGATGACCGGGGACGTGTGGGTTCCGAACGACGTGGGGCAGTACGGCTTCACGCGCTGGAACCCGGCCGACGCGGGCGCCAACCAGGACATCCCCGAGGCGGGCGGCGGCTATCCCGACAACGATGCGCGCTTCATGAACGACGACGGCGACTGGGAGGCCGGCCACGAGGGCGTGCTGGCGTACCTGCGCTCGGTGGCGGCGCAGCAGCAGCCGTTCTTCATGGTGGTCTCGCTGGTGAACCCGCACGACGTGCTCTTCTATCCCAAGACCTACAAGCAGGCCGCCTACACCGACAACTGGCTGAAGGGCGACATCGAGCTTCCCGCCACGGTGCACGAGGACCTGTCGACCAAGCCCGGCTGCCAGAAGCAGTTCCGCGACCTGTTCGCCCTCACCGGGCTGCTGGACAGCGACGAGAAGAAGCGCAACTACCTGAACTTCTACGGCAACCTGATGCGCGCGTCGGACGACCGGCTGCTGCAGGTGCTGGACCTGCTGGACCAGGTGGGGCTGACCGACGACACGGTGGTGATCCGCACCGCCGACCACGGCGAGATGGGAATGGCGCACGGCGGGATGCGGCAGAAGAACTTCAACTTCTACGAGGAGGCGATCCGCGTTCCGCTGGTCTTCTCCAACCCCAGGCTCTTCCCGCGCGAGCAGACGTCGCGCGCGCTGGTGTCGCACGTGGACTTCCTGCCCACGCTGGCCACGCTCTTCGGCGCGCCGCCCGGGGCGCGCACCGGCTGGCAGGGCGTGGACTACGCCGGGGTGGTGCTGGACCCCGACGCGGCCGCCGCGCCGCAGGGCTACGTGGTGTTCACCTGGGACGACTGGCAGGCGGGGCAGGCCAGCCCGCCGTACGTGGACCCGCCCAACCACATCGTGAGCATCCGCGAGGAGCGCTGGAAGCTGGCGATGTACTACGACACGGCGCGGCTGAACCCCGTTCCGCCGCAGTGGGAGATGTACGACCTGCTGACCGACCCCGACGAGTGCGTGAACCTGTGCTGGGAGGGCCACCAGCGCACCGAGGAGCAGGAGCGCGAGTACCTCCGCCTGCGCAGGAAGCTGGAGGAGGTGCAGAACACGCGGCTGCAGCCGCTGGGCGCGGTGGCCTGACCCGGGCCGGCACCCGGACGAACGTGCCCGCGCCGGATCGCTTCCGGCGCGGGCACGATGCGATCTGGGCGATGCCCCCTGTGCCGATCCGGCGCCGCGCCGTTCTCCGACGATTTTCACGGGCTCCGGCGCGCCCGGCAGCCAGCGGCGCATTTCCCGCGTTCCGCTGTGTCAGGAGGGCGGAGGAATGCGCGGATGCGGGGGAGCAGTCCCGCAGGGACTTTGTGCAGTTTTTGCCGCGAATTCATTCGCCTTCCCAACTTTGGCCGCGCAGAGATTTCACTCCTGGCCGCGATCGTGACCATCCCCTCACCCGCACCCGATCCGCGCGAACCCGGCCGCCTGCGCGCGCTGGCGGCGGATGTGCGGGCGCTGCCGCGCGAGGCGTGGGTGGTGTTCGCGGGAACGTTCATCAACCGCTTCGGCTCGTTCGTCCTCACCTTCCTCATCCTGATCCTCGTCCGCCGCGGCTTCACGCCGGCGCAGGCGGGGCTCGCGGCGTCGATGTACGGCGTGGGCGGCATCGGCGCGGCGATGGTGGGCGGGCACCTGGCCGACCGCATCGGACGGCGGCGGACGATCGCGCTGTCGATGTTCTCGTCCGCGGCGGCCATGCTGGCGCTCTGGCGCGCCGGGCCGCTCCCCGAGGTGGCCGCCGTCACCGCGCTGGCCGGCTTCTGCGCGGAGATGTACCGCCCCGCCGCCGCCGCGCTCCTGGCCGACGTCACCCCGCGCGGCCGCCGCGTGGGCACCTACGCGCTCTACCGCCTCTTCATCAACGTCGGGTTCGCGCTGGGCCCGGCCACCATGGGCTTCTTCGCGCAGCGCTCCATCGGCGTGGTGTTCGTGGGCGATGCGGTCACGTCCGTGCTCTACGGCCTGCTCGTCCTCTTCCTCATCCCCAGGCGCGTGGACCAGGGCGTCGCGATGGATGGAGATGCGGATGCGCCGCGCGGGCCGTCGGCGCTGCGGCTGATCGCGCGCGACGGGGCGATGGTGGCCTTCCTGGTGGCGATGACGATGATGTCGGTGGTGCACACGCAGGACATGGCGTCGGTGCCGCTGGAGCTGGGCGCGCGCGGCTTCACCACCGCGCAGTACGGGGTGCTGATCTCGCTGAACGGCTTCCTGTGCGTGCTGCTGGAGCTTCCGGTGGCGGCGGTGACGGCGCGGATGGTGGCCTGGATCCCGCTCTCGGCCGGGGCGATACTGATCGGCTTGGGCATCGCCGCGACGGGCGTGGCGCACGGCGTTCCCGCGTACGTGGTGACGGTGCTGCTGTGGACGCTGGGCGAGGTGATCGCCTTTCCCGTGGCGCACGCGTTCGTGGCGGACCTGGCGCCGAAGGGGCTGCAGGGGCGCTACCAGGCGTCGCTCGGCTTCACGCAGGCGATGGCGTTCGTCATCGCGCCCGCGGCCGGCGCGGCGCTCTTCGGCTGGAGCCGCCCGGCGCTGTGGGCGGCGTGCGCGGTGCTCGGCGTCGCCGCCGCGCTCACCTTCTCCGCCGTGGGCCGCGCGCGCCGCGTCCGCACCGTGGGCGAGGAGATGGCCGCGGCCGAGATCGCGGCGGAGTGATACCGGCAATCACCTGGGTATGACGAACGCACAGAGAGACGTCATCCTGAGGCCGTCACACCGTCCCCTTTCGCCTGCACGGGCGGTTGCAGGCCGAAGGATCTATAAGCGAGGTCGCACGTGCGGTTGCCGGATTGCACAATGGGTCTCCGAATGCGGAGTGACGGCCGCCGCGCGGGTGCCGCATCCCCATGAACTTCAGGGAGGTTGGATGAAGATGAGATTCGCCGCCGTGATGCTGCTCGTGCTCGCCGCGTGCTCGAAGGATTTGGATGATGGGAAGGCCGCGCCGCCGCCACCGCCCGCACCCATGGCGGATTCCCCCGTCCCCGCACCGGCGGACTCGGTGTGGATCCTGGACGCGAACGGCGTCGGTCCCGTGCGCGTGGGGATGGACGTGGCGAGTCTGGCCGCCGCGGTGCCGGGCGGGCTGCGCGAGACGGCGAAGCTGGAGCCGGAGTGCGCCCTCCTCTTTCCGCGGACGGGTCCGCGCGGGCTGAGCCTGATGCTCGTGGAGCGCAGGGTCGTCCGCGTCCAGGCGCGCGACAGCAGCACGCGCGTGGCCACCGCGCTCGGCGCGCGCGTCGGCGACAGCGAGGCGCGCGTGCGGCAGCTGTATCCCGGCGCCCGCGTTCAGCCGCACAAGTACGTCGAGTCAGGCCACTACCTGGTCGTCATCCCCGGCGCACCCGCCGACACGCTGCACCGCATCGTCTTCGAGACCGACGGCAAGGTGGTGACGGAGATGCGCGGCGGCGTCTTCCCGCCCGTGGAGTGGGTGGAGGGATGCTCATGATGCCGCGGTTCAGGCGATCCGGAATCCGCGCGTCTCGTCGAAGTCACGTGCTGCCGCGGCTATGGATCCTTCGGCCTGCAACCGCTCGTGTGGCCGCTGATGACAGTGTGGCCGGCCTCAGGATGGCGTCGGGCGGGGGGCGGGGCGGAAGCGCGGCAGCGGGTTTTCGGTATTGGATGTGGCGATCACCTGTGCATCACAAACGCACAGAGAGACGTCATCCTGGGATTGCCCCACGGTGGTGGACACCTCAATAAGCCTGTAGGTTCGGGCGAGGAGGTGGTCCATGGCTGAGAAGCGAAGGCAGTACACGCGCGAGTTCAAGGTGGAGGCGGTGCGGCTGGCGACGAGCGGAGAGAAGA
>NZ_DATIND010000157.1 GCF_035474595.1 Longimicrobium sp. | reverse complement strand
GACGGTGGAGGCGTACGCGCACCAGGAGGTGCCATTCGACCAGCTGGTGGACGAGCTGAAGGTGGAGCGCAGCCTGAGCCATCCCCCCGTCTTCCAGGCGATGATCGCGCTGCAGAACGCGTCCGGCGCCGGCCCGGAGCTACCCGGCCTGCGCGCGGAGCCCGCAGGCGCGGAGGTGGGCGCGGGGGAGGGATACCTGGCGCTGTACATGGAAGAGGACGAGCGGGGGCTGGACGCCGTGCTCCGGTACCCCACCGACCTCTGGAACGCGGCGACGATGGAGCGGGTGGCGGGCCACCTGCTCACCCTGCTGGACGCCGCCGCGGCGGATCCAGACAAGCGCCTCTCGCGCCTGCCGCTGCTGTCGGAAGACGAGCGGGCCCGCCTGGTCGCGGAGGCCGCCGGCCCGCCGCTGGAGGTGCCGGCGCTCCCCGCGCACCGCCTGTTCGAGGCGCAGGTAGCCCGCACGCCCGACGCCGTCGCCGTCGTCTCCGGCGGGACCGTGCTCTCGTACGCGGAGCTGAACGCCCGCGCCAACCGCCTCGCCCGGCGGCTGCGCGCGCTGGGCGTGGGGCCGGAGCGGCGGGTGGGGGTGTGCCTGCACCGCTCCGCGGAGCTGGTGGCCGCCCTGCTGGCCATTGTCAAGGCCGGGGGCGCGTACGTCCCGCTGGACCCCGCCGATCCCCCCGGGCGGCTGGCGTACCTGCGCCAGGACGCCGGCGTGTCGCTGGTCGTCTCCTCGGCGGAGCTGGCGCACGCGGCGGACGGCGACGCGCCGGTGCTGTGGATCGACCGCGAGCCGCTGGACCGTGAATCGCCGGAGAACCTGGACGGGGAGGCGGATCTCGACGGACTGATGTACATCATCTACACCTCCGGCAGCACCGGCCGCCCCAAGGGCGCCATGAACGCGCACCGCGGGGTGGTCAACCGGCTGCACTGGATGCGGCGGGAGTACGGCATCGGGGCGGACGACGTGTTCCTGCAGAAGACGCCGTTCTCCTTCGACGTCTCCGTGCAGGAGTTCTTCCTCCCCCTGGTCGTGGGCGCGCGGCTGGTGGTGGCCCGGCCGGAGGGGCACCGCGACCCCGGGTACCTGCGAGAGGTGATGGAGGCGCAGGCGGTCACCTGGGTGCACTTCGTCCCCTCGATGCTGGCCGCGTTCCTGGAGCAGCCCGGGCTGGAGCGGCTGGCGGCGCTGCGCCGCGTCTTCAGCAGCGGCGAGGCGCTCTCGCGCGAGCTGGCCGAGCGGTGCCTGGCCCGGCTTCCCGCGTCCGCCGGGCTGCACAACCTGTACGGGCCCACGGAGGCGGCCATCGACGTCTCCTGCTGGCCCTGCCGCGGCGACGACCCCTCGCGCCCCGTGCCGATCGGCCGGGCGGTGGCGAACACGCGGCTGCACGTGCTGGACGGGGCCCTGCAGCCGGTGCCGCCCGCCGTCACCGGCGAGCTGTACATCGGCGGGGTGCAGGTGGGGCGCGGCTACCTGCGGCGGCCGGGGATGACGGCGGAGCGGTTCGTCCCCGACCCGTTCTCGCCCGAGCCCGGTGCGCGCCTGTACCGCACCGGCGACCGGGCGCGCCTGCGGCCGGACGGCGCCATCGAGCACGCGGGCCGGACCGACCATCAGGTGAAGGTGCGCGGCTTCCGCATCGAGCCGGGGGAGATCGAGACGGCGCTGCTGGCCCGTCCCGCCCTGCGCGAGGCGGTGGTGGTGGCGCGCGACGCGCGGCTGGTCGCCTACATCGTGGCGGCGGAAGGCGCCGCCGCGCCGCCCGCCGCGGAGCTGCGCGCCCACCTGGGCGCCACCCTGCCGGACTACATGATCCCCGACGCCTTCGTGACGCTGGACCGGCTCCCGCTCACCGTCAGCGGCAAGGTGGACCGCCGGGCCCTCCCCGCGCCCGAGCGCGCCCCCGAGCGCGACTACGTTCCCCCCACGACCCCCGCGCAGAAGACCATCGCCGGGTTCTGGGCGGAGGTGCTGGGGGTGGAGCGGGTGGGGGTGGAGGACAACTTCTTCGAGCTCGGCGGGCATTCGCTGCTGGTGGCGCGGCTGCACGCCCGCATCCGCGAACGCTTCGCGCGCGAGGTGACGCTGGTGGACCTGTTCCGCCACACCACCGTGGCCACGCAGGCCGCCTTCGTCACGGAGAACCCGGACGCGGCCCCCGCCGTCACCGTGGCGCAGCAGCGCGGCACCGGCCGCGCCGGCCTGCGCCGCGCCTCCGTGGGCACGCACCGCGGACGCCGCTGAACCCGCTGGCCATTCCCTGTTCCCATTCCCTGGTCGTGCAGATGAGCAGTCCGAATCCACCGGAGTTCCCGCCCACCGCCGTCGCCGTCATCGGCATGGCGGGACGCTTTCCCGGCTCGTCCGACGTGGACGCCTTCTGGCGCAACCTGCGCGACGGCGTGGAGGGGATCACCCACTTCACCGTGGACGAGCTGCGCGCGGAGGGGGTGAGCGAGGAGGTGCTCGCCCGCCCCAACTACGTCCGCGCCCGCGGCTGCGTGGAGGGCACCGACCGCTTCGACGCCTCGTTCTTCAACTACCGCGCGCGCGACGCGGAGCTGATGGAGCCGCAGATCCGCTTCTTCCTGGAGGCGTGCTGGGAGGCGATGGAGTCCGCCGGCTACGACACGGCGGAGTACGAGGGCTCCGTGGGCGTGTACGCGGGCGCCACCGCGCCGTCGTACTTCATGCACCACTACGTCCGCGACCCCTCGCTCTTCGAGGGCGTCAACCGCTGGCAGCTGAGCACGATCACGGAGAACGACTTCCTGACCACCCACGTGTCGTACCGCATGCGGCTGCGCGGGCCCAGCATGAACATCCAGAGCGCGTGCAGCACCTCGCTGGTGGCGGTGCACGTGGCCACGCAGGCGCTGCTGAACGGCGAGTGCGACATGGCGCTGGCGGGCGGCGTCTCCATCGGCGTCCCCAGCCGCCGCGGCTATCTCTACGACGAGGGGCACATTGTCTCCCCCGACGGCCACTGCCGCGCCTTCGACGCCGACGCGCGAGGGACGGTGGAGGGCGAGGGCGTCGGGGTCGTCGTCCTCAAGCGGCTGGACCGCGCCCTGGAGGACGGCGACAACGTCCTGGCGGTGATCCTGGCCACCGCCGTGAACAACGACGGCGAGTTCAAGGCCAGCTTCCTGGCGCCCGGCGTCAACGGCCAGGCCGAGGTCATCACCGAGGCGCAGGCGGTGGCGGGCGTCACCCCCGACACCATCACCTACGTGGAGGCGCACGGCACCGGCACCCCGCTGGGCGACCCCATCGAGTTCACCGCGCTCAGGGAAGCGTTCGGCGCGGCGGAAGACGGCCGGCCCTGGTGCGCCGTCGGCGCGGTGAAGACCAGCGTGGGGCACCTGGACGCCGCGGCGGGGATCACCGGCTTCATCAAGACCGTGCAGGCGCTGCGGCACGGGCAGATCCCGCCCACCCTGCACTTCCGCCGGCCGAACCCGCGGCTGGGGATCGAGGGGAGCCCCTTCTTCGTGGCGGACCGGCTGCTGGAGTGGACGGTGCGGGACGGCGGACCGCGGCGCGCGGGCGTCAGCTCCTTCGGCATCGGCGGGACCAACGCGCACGCGGTGCTGCAGGAGGCGCCCCCCCGCGAGCCCTCCGCCCCGGGCCGCCCCTGGAGCCTGCTCGTCCTCTCCGCCCGCACCCGCGGCGCCCTGGAGCGCGCGACGGAGAACCTGGCGCGCTGGCTGGAGGAGCACCCGGACGCCGGCCTGGCGGACGTCGCCTACACGCTCCAGGTGGGCCGCCGCGCGCAGAAGCACCGCCGCAGCGTCCTCTGCCGCACCACCGCCGAGGCGTCGCGGCTGCTGCGCTCGCTCGATCCCGCGCGGGTGCGGACGGACGTGGACCCGCGCCGCATGACGCCGGTCATCTTCCTCTTCCCCGGCCAGGGGGCGCAGTTCGCGGGGATGACGCGCGAGATCTACCGGCACGAGCCGGTCTTCCGCGAGGAGCTGGACCGCTGCTGCGAGCTGCTGCGCCCCCACCTGGGGCTCGACCTCCGCGGCATCCTCCACCCCGCGGCCGGGGAGGAGGAGGAAGCCTCGGCGCGGCTGCGGCAGACGGCGCTGGCCCAGCCCGCGCTCTTCGCGGTGGAGTACGCGCTGGCCAGGCTGTGGATGCACTGGGGGCTGGAGCCGGAGGGCTTCGCGGGCCACAGCATCGGCGAGTACGCGGTCGCCTGCCTCGCGGGGGTGATGTCGCTGGACGACGCGCTGCGCCTGGTGGCCGCGCGCGGCGCGCTGATGCAGGAGATGCCCGCGGGGGCCATGCTCTCCGTCTCGCTCCCGGAGAGCGAGGTGCGGGCGGTCCTTCCCGCGGAGCTGGACCTCTGCACCGTCAACGGCCCGGCGCTCACCGTCGTCGGCGGGACGGGCGAGGCGGTGGAGGCGTTCGCGGCGGAGCTGGAGGCGCGCGGCGTCCACCACCAGCGGCTGCACACCTCGCACGCCTTCCATTCGCGGATGATGGAGCCGATCGTCGCGCGCTTCGAGGCGGTGGCGCGCGAGGTCACCCTGCGCGCGCCGGAGATCCCCTTCGTCAGCAACCTCACGGGCGGGTGGATCAGCGACGCGCAGGCCACCAGCCCGCGCTACTGGGCGGACCACCTGCGCGGCGCCGTGCGCTGGGACGACAACCTGCGCACGCTGCTGGACGAGCCCGACCGCGTGCTGCTGGAGGTGGGCCCCGGCCGCGGCCTGGCCACGCTCGCCCGCCGGCACCCCGCCCGCGAGCCGAGGATGCTGGTGCTGCACTCGCTGCCGCACGTGAAGGACGAGGCGGGAGAGGAGGAGACGCTGTCGGCCACCGCCGCCGCCCTGTGGCACGAGGGGATCGAGCCCGACTGGCCGCGCGTGTACGAAGGCATCCGCCGGCAGCGCCTGCGCCTGCCGACCTACCCGTGGGACCACGGCCGCTACTGGCTGGGCCGCCGCGACAGCGGCACGCTGGACGCGCACGAGTTCGTGCCGCACGGCGCGCACCACTTCACCCCCGAGTACACGCCGCCGCGCAACGAGACCGAGGCGGGGGTGGTGGAGATCTTCCAGGAGCTGTTCGGCCTGGAGAAGCTGGGCATCTACCACAACTTCTTCCACCTGGGCGGCGACTCGCTGCTGGCCGTGCAGCTGGCCGGGCGCATCCGCGACCGCTTCGGCGTGGAGGTGCCGCTGCGCGCCATCTGGGAGATCCGCACCGCGGCCGAGGTGGCCCAGCTCGTGGCCCGCGGCATGGACCCGGGCGGCGAGGCCGCGTCCGCCGCCGGGCCCGGGCCGGAGCCGGCCGCCGAGCCGCAGCCGGCCTGACCGCCGTCCGCACCAGTGCCGGGGCGGACAGTCCGCCCCGGCCGAAACCCAACCACCGCGAGACCGATGAAGCTCCCCCACTTCCTCTCCCCCGGGATGCGCACCTACACCGCCGTGTGGTTCGGCCAGATGGTGTCGCTGATCGGCACGGCGCTCACCGACTTCGGCGTGGGCGTGTGGATCTACCAGAAGACCGGGTCGGCGACGCCGTTCGCCATGATCCTGCTGTGCACGGTGGTTCCCGGCATCCTGGTGTCGCCGGTGGCCGGCGCGCTGGCGGACCGCTGGGACCGCCGGCGCACCATGGTGCTGGCCGACGCCGGCGCCGCGCTCAGCACGCTGTTCATGGCGGTGCTGCTCTTCGCGGGGCAGCTGGAGCTCTGGCACATCCTGCTGGCCGTCTCCGTCGCCTCCACCTGCCGCGCCTTCCAGGGGCCGGCGTGGCTGGCCAGCACCGCGCAGCTCGTCCCCCGGGAGCACCTGGGGCGGGCCAGCGGGATGATGAACTTCGCGCGCGGCCTGGCGGGGATCGCGGCCCCGGCGCTGGGCGGCGTGCTGGTGACCACCATCGGGCTGGGGCGGGTGATGCTGATCGACTTCGCCACCTTCGGGGTGGCGGTGGCCACCCTCTTCGCCGTCCGCTTCCCGCCCGTCCCGCGCCGCGCCGAGGCGGAAGGGGCGAAGCGGGGGGTGCTCCAGGACGCCGCGGACGGCTGGCGCTACGTGGGCTCGCAGCCGGCGCTGCGGGCGCACCTGCTCTTCTTCGCGCTGGTGAACCTGGGGCTGGGATACGTGTGGGTGCTGCACGCGCCGCTGGTGCTGGGCTTCGCGGGCGCGCGGTCGCTGGGCATCGTGGGCTCGGCGATGGGGGGCGGCATGCTGGCGGGGAGCCTGGCGATGACGCTCTGGGGCGGGCCGAAGCGGAAGGTGGCGGCCATCCTCGGCTACGGCGTGCTGCTGGGCGTGTGCCTGATGGTGATGGGCGCGCTTCCCTGGGTGCCGCTGGTGGCCGCCGGCATCTTCGGGATCACGCTGGGCATCCCGGTGATGAACGGCAGCCTGATGGCGCTGTGGATGCCGCGCATCCCCCAGGAGGTGCAGGGACGCACCTACGCGGTGCTCCAGGTGCTGGTGTGGTCGACCGAGCCGATCGCGTACCTGACGGCGGGGGTGCTGGCGGACCGGGTGTTCAAGCCGCTGCTGGTGCCGGGCGGGCCGCTGGCCGGCAGCCTGGGCGCGGTGATGGGCACCGGGCCCACGCGGGGCCTCGGGCTGCTGCTGGGCACGGTGGGCGTTTTCGTGCTCTCGGCGACGGCCTGGGCCGCCCTTCTCCCGCACTTCCGCACCGCGGACTCGATCCCGCCGGTCGTCAAGCCCGCCGCGTCCGCCGCCGCGCCCGCGCCCGACGATGCGCCCGCCGGCGAGCCGGCGCCGGTGCCGGCCTAGGAGTGGTCCGCGATCGGGAATTTGCAGCGTCCCCCGGAGCGAAGCGCGGTGGCTCGTTCGGCTATCGCCGGTTCACCGTCCTGGGTGAGGTGAATCGAGTTGGGGGGAGGGGCCGGCCGGGTGGGTGCCCCGCCGTTACCCTCGTCCTCCGCTTCTTCCTGCGTCCGCGCTCGTCAGCCCGCCCGTGGTCGAGAAACCACCGGCTCATGTCGCGTTGGACGATTTCTTGAACGATTTCCGGCGGATGCGCTGGCACGGAGGATTACGGCGGGTCACAAATTCGTTGCTGCTGCGCGCATTTTCGCGTGGTGGTCACAAGCGAACACGGGATCGCGCCGACTGATACCGGATCTGGCTATTATCTGTGCATTACAATCGCACAGAGAGAGACGTCATCCTGAGGCCGACCACACCGTCGTTGCCCCTGCACGAGCGATTGCAGGCCGAAGGATCTATAGGCAAGGTCGCACGTGCGCTTCCGGATTGCACGATCGATCTCCGAATCCGGTATGATAAGCGTGAGGTCGGAGGTTCGAGTCCTCCCAAGCCCATCAGTAAAGCAAGGCCCCGCAACGGTTTACGTTGCGGGGCCTTTGCCGTCTGGCGAATCAGTCTCCCGGCAGCAGACCACCTTGGGTCGCGGGCGCCATTCATCCCAGTTGCATCCAGCGGACGCGCCGCAGGATTCGGGGCGGCCGTAGCCGGTGAAGTGCATCATGGAGTTCGCCGCTTCCAGCCCCCTTGCGGTGCGAGAGCAGGTCGCGCAGCGTCACCTCGGGCGAGAGCACGCGTCGGGGAACTCCATCCACGCTCAAGCGCGACGACGAGGGCGACATCGATCTGGCGGCGTTCCCCAGCAGGCATGGCTCTCCCCTGTTCGTGATTTCGGACTGCTCTTTTGGGGAGTGTCGAGGGAGAGACTTCCCCGACCCCTCAGAGGAAAGCATCTTGTCGAAACGTGCCTTCTCGACGTTGAGGATCTTGTTATCCTGCCGGAAGGGAGATCCATGGCATTCGACTCGGCGGTGAGCATCGGCGGGCGGTCTCTTCTCGACGGTATCTGGCGCGTGTTGCAGCCGGCGGTCGCGCATCTGCAGGGATGGCTGCCGCTCTCGATCCCGGGAATGACGAACGCGTCGATGCGCGTGACGCGCTTCGTGCCGGTCGAGCGCAGCTCGCTGGGCGGCGTCTTTCAGGTGATGGCGTTCGTCGAGGCGCGCGGCGAGGTGCTGGTCACCGCGAGTGTGCAGGCCGGAACGCTGCGGCTGACGCTCGGCGACGTGCGGCTGAGCATTCCGACGTCGACCGCGACGCTCACGGCGATGCCGGTGGAGAGCACCCTGACGATTCCCGCCGACGCGACGGCCGGCACGATCTCGCTGCCGACCGGCGCCGCGACGATCGGTTTGAGTGACCTCACCGGCACGGTGACGTCGCCGATGCACACCGAGTCGATCTCGCTGCCCGCCACCGTCGCCACGCTCGCCATGCCGGTCGATGCCGGCAACCTCGGCATCCCGCTGCCCGCGGTCGTACCGATCCCCATCGAGCTCACCTCCGCACGCCGGCCGGCATCGGTGAACGTCTTTCTCGCGCTCGATGCGCGCAGCGAAGTCGATGCGGCGAGCGGCTTCGGCGTGATGATCCAGCAGGGAGGAGAGCCGCTCGTCGGGACCGTTGCTCCCGACCTCGTCCCGGCGGCCGAGCTCGCGCGCACGCTCACGCGCGACATCGAGGCCGTCGTGCGCCAGCTCCTGGGAGGGCTCTCGATCGCACAGCCGGTGATCGACGTCACCGCGATTGCGAACCGCCTCGCGGAGAGCGTGCGCGCCGCGATCGGGGAAGCGCTGCGCAGCGGCTTCCTCGCGCTCGCCGGCCGCACCGGCAAAGTGGTGTTTCCGCCGGCGGCCGCGGGATCGTCATGCGAGGTCGCGCTGCTGCCGACGCATGCGAACGCGCAGCTCGTCTACGACGGCTCGGTTCCGGGTCACTACCTGCAGATCGCGTTCGCGCGCAGCGCGCCGGTGGGCGATCCGCTCTTTCCGTTCTTCACCCCAAGCGGTCCGCTCGACGTGCAGGTCGACATCAGCAACGAGTTTCTGCGCGATCTGCTCTGCTGCCTGATCGAGAAACTCCCGGTCTTCTCCTTCTCCACCGTCTCGACGCCGGTGAGCGACGGCCGCGGCGTGTGCTGCGACTGGAGCGGCGTCACGCTGCAGGTCGGCATCTTCAGCCTCACCGGCAAGCTCTCGCTCTGCATTGCGCGCACGGCGGACGGCACGAAGGAGATTCTGATCAGCGGCGCGTTCACGTCGCCGAGCGCGCTGCTCGACCTGCGGGCGAATTTCACGCTGGTGCTCGCCGCCGATTTGGATGACCTCGCCCACGTCACCTCGCTGCGGCTGACCACCGTCCGGGCGCTCGACGTCGGCGTGAAGATGGGAGGAGGACTGATCGCGCTCATCATCATCGGAGCGATCTTCACCATCATCGTGCCCGGTTGGACCGTCGTGATCGCAGGCGTGCCGCTGCTGATCGTCGCGTACCTCGACGCACAGCTCCGCGGCCTGTTCTCCCTGATGCTCAGTCGGCTGCGGGAAGGGACGTCGCCGGCCGCGGTGCCTCCCGCGGTGTTCGAAGCCTTCGGACGCCTCGCCTCGCGCTCGATCCGCATCGACGATCTCGTCGCGCGCGGGACGATGAGCGTGCCGTCGTCGCCGTGGGCGCTCACGCCGTCGATCGCGCCCGCGGAGCTGTTCCCGACCCAGACTCACGTCCCCGAAGCACCTCCATAACGCTGCGCGAGAACGTCTGGCATCCATCACAAGAGGTGTTTTTCCGGATTCGCCGGTGGACCCGCCGGCGGAGCGAGTGCGTTCCCGATCCCCGGCCGGGGCCTCTGTTCGGCCCAGAGCGCCGCGCCGGCCTCGTCGGTCAGAAGCGTGGTGTGCTCCATCCCGACCTTGTCCAGCTCGGCCGACCCGTGAACCGTCCCGCCATCGAGGTCGATGTCTGACCAGCGGAGCTGGCGCATGGCCGATCCGGTGCCCGTCTGGTGCGCCAGCACCAGCACGAGGTCGAACTGCGGCGCCCGCCATGAGGATGGACGAAACGCAAGTTGTTGCGTAAACTGGGAGCTCCGCTTCGCCGTTTCGGAACTCTCACTCAAAGGATCCTCCCATGAAGACGCTTCGCCTGGACCTGGACAGCCTGCGCGTGGAGTCGTTCGGCACCTGCGCTGCCGAGGCCCGGATGGCGGAGGTGCCGCCGACCTACGACCGCTCCTGCATCCTCAGCTGCCCCCTCGCCTGCGGCTGAGCCACCGCTGCAGCCCGCAGAACGACGGCGGACGCGGCAAGGCAGCCGGGTCGAGTCCTCCCCGGCCCATCCAGACGAAGCGCCCGCGCGGTCATCCGCGACGGGCGCTTCGTCGTTTCTGCCATCCGGAGGGCGTGTGTCTTGCACGCCCCGCGTCCGCTCCTTCTCAGGCGCATGGAACCCGCGATCGGACGAGGGATGAACGTGCTGCGTGGGATACTCGCTGCTTTCCTGCTCGCGCTGGCGATGGTGTCGCTTCCGGCAGTGGCTGGGGCGCAGACGCGCCAGCTGCTGGACGCGCGGGTGCGGGTGACCGCGCCGCCGGTCCGGCCGGACAAGGTGACGGGCCAGGTGACGCGGTTCGACACCGCGCAGCTGGTGGTGCGCGACGAGGCGACGGGGACGGAGCAGTCGTTTCCGCTGCACAGCATCCAGCTGCTCGAGATCTCGCGCGGGCGGACGGCGGGTGGGAGCGCGGCCAGCCGCGCGGGACTCCTGGCGTTCGTCGGGGGCGGCTTGGGCGCGATCGCCGGGCTGCTGATCCCGGGCGAGGGGAGCGCCGGCGGCCGCATCGCTTTGTTCGGCGGGGGCGGAGCGGTGGTCGGCGGCGCGATCGGCGCGGCGTGGGGATCGTCCGCGCCGCGCGAGCGATGGGAGTGGGCGGTGCGGCCGTTCGGATACGATCCGTCGGCGCGGGCGCCGGTCCTCGCGCCGCCACCGCCTCCATCCTGATCCGCGCGAGCGACGAATCCGCATCTCCCTCAAGCCCCGCCGGCGGTACTCGCAGGCGGGGCTTCGTGCGTCCGCTGACCACTAGTCGAGGAGCAGGCGGGCGTGGCGGAGCTTGCGGCCGGGGCGCCAGGCGAGCGCCTGGACTTCGACCTCCACGCCGGGGGCGAGCGTGGCGGTGACGCGGCGCGAGTAGACGGGGACGGTTCCGGCGGCGGTGCCATCGCGATCGACCACGGCCACGCCGTCCGCGCGGACCGCGGCGATGGTGAGGCGGTAGCGGTGAAAGCACTTCACCTTCAGCCACTCGCGCCCGCGCACGCCGGGGCGGTAGCCGCTGCCGGCGCGCTTGCAGACGATCCCCTCGATGCCCAGCGCGCGCGCCTCGGCCCAGAGCTCGGCGCCGGTGTCCGCCACGTGCTCCACGTAGCGGATCGGGCCCCCGCGCCCCGCGAGCAGCCCGGCGGCGATCTCCTTGCGCGTGCGCAGGGGTGACGCGAAGAGATCGCGGCCGCCGAGCTGCAGCACGTCGAACACGTGGTAGATGAGCGGCGGGGCACGGCGGCCGCCGCGCATCGCGCGGTGCAGGAGGTCGAAGTCGGGGAGGCCGTCCGCGCCGACGGCGACGAGCTCGCCGTCCAGGTAGCCGCGCTCCAGCCCCAGCTCCGCCACGGCCGCGGCGATGGCCGGCAGGCGCGCGGTCCAGTCGTTCCCCTGTCGCGTGTACAGCCGCACGCGCCCAACCGCGATGCGGGCGAGGAGGCGATAGCCGTCGTACTTCACCTCGTTCAGCCAGCCTTCGCCGGCGGGCGGAGACTTGGCCGAGGTGAGCAGTTGCGGGGGGATGAAGGTCATCGGGCGATATTCGGCGTTTGTTCGGTACACTCGCCGTTGTACGCCCGGTTGCACGGATGTGTGCCGCTGGTGGCCGAATGAGTGCTCCGTGGACGAATCTCCTCGCTCACGCGGACGGGATCGAACACCTCCAGATTGGCGGTTCGGGTGCTGTCCGCGCCCGCATCGCCCGCGTGGCGCTTCCGCTCGGGGGCGAAGATATCGACATTATCCGTATCCCTCTCTTATCCCCCTCTCCCGGAGGAGCCCGTGCGCAAGTTGCAGCTGAAGCTGGAGACGCTGGAGGTGCAGTCGTTCGTGACCGGTGCCCGCGGCGGCGCGATCGGGACCGTGCGCGCCAACCTGGATGCGGCCGCGCAGCTCGTGGCTCCGATCGCCGCGGCGGACAGCGACTGCATGGCCACCCAGGGCCCGTGCACCTGCGAGCCCATCGAGACCTGCTCGTGCGGCCCGACGGTCCCCGTCACGGGAGACTGGGCGTAGCCGAGCCGTCCCCGCGGTGGCGCGGAGTGCGCGTCGACGATTCGCATGCTGACTGGTTCCGAGCCCCCGTTCCGCCTTCCGCGGAGCGGGGGCTCGGTCGTGGAGGGAGATGGAAAACCGCCGCTCGCGTCCTTCCAACTGGCGAACCGGTTGGCGATGAATCGCTTTCCATCTCCCTCTCCCGCTCCATGCGCTGGCGATGACGAGTGATGACGAGTACGCGGCCGGCGTGGACGTGTGGGTGGAGGGTGGCGCGAACGTGACGCAGGTCGCCGGGCGTGACCTGTACGTGCAGATGGCCGCCGAGGAGTTCGTCCGGCTGGACGCGGACGCGGTCCGCGGCGAGGCGGCGCCGCGCGCCGTGGGCGATCTGGTGCGGCAGCTCGCCGACCAGCGGCTGCTGGTGCTGGCCGGCGCGTACGAAGACAAGGCGCGGGTGGCGCGCCACGTGGCGGTGGATCTGGCGTCGCGCGAGCAGGTGCCGGTGCTGGAGTGGGCGGGGGAGGGCGGGCTGGACGCGCTGCTGCGCGGGATGCGGCGCAAGGAGAGCGCGGTGGTGCTCCTCTCCGGCATCCTCCCGCAGCAGGTGGACTGGAATCTCCCGCGCCTGCGCTCCGACGCCGCACGGGCGCGCCAGTGGGTGATCGCCACGACCGACCGCCGGCACCGCGAGTGGAACCTGACGCCTGGACAGGACGCCTTCTGGCACGAGATCGCGCCCGACCGGCTCTTCGACTCCGACACGCTCCTCACCGTCCTTCTGCACGAGTTGGGCGACATCCGCGGGGCGCTGGGCGACGGCGCTTACGAGGAGGCGTACGAGCCCGGAGACTCGACGCTGTGCGGGCTGGCGCTGCGCGAGATCGCAGAGCGGCTGCGGACGCCGCCGAACGTGGAGGAGTTCGGCCGGCGGCTGCTGCAGCGGGCGCGGAGCGGGGGGCTGGAACGCGAGGGGATCGAGTCGCTGGCCGATGCCATCACCAGTCCCGCGGTTCCCATCCGGAGGTGGTTCAACACGCCCCCGCGGTCCGACGACGAACGGCTGCTGGCGCTCGGCATGGCGTTCTTCGAGGGGCTTCCGGACGACCAGTTCTTCGCGGCGATGGAGCGGTGGGTCGCGGACATCCGCGAGCGCCGCGACCCGCGCCAGCGCTCGTTCGACTACGCCGACGTGGCGCGCCTGGAGGACTTCTTCGCGCGGGTGGAGACGGCGGACGGGGGGATTCGATGGGAGCCGCGGTGGCCCGATCAGCGCGCGTTCATCCTGCGCGCCGGATGGGACGGGCACCGCCGGCAGATGCTGGGCGCGCTGGACGTGCTCACCCGCCTGGCCGCCGACTCGGCGGAAGGGCGCGGGGGCGACCGGGAGCTGTACGGCTCGCCGGGGGAACGGCTGCGGGTGCGGCGCGCGGTCACCGGGGCGCTGGGCGAGCTGGGGCTCCTGTCGCCCGCCGGGGTGGAGCCCGCGCTGCTCGAGCTGGCCAGCGATGCCGACGCAGACGTGCAGGGGGTGGCCGCCGCGGCGGTGGCGGGGTGGCGGCTTCGGGGCGGCGAGGCGGAGGCGCGGTTCTTCGCGCTGCTGAAGCGCTGGCAGCGGGATGCGCGCATCCGCGGGATCGTGGAGTCGCTGCTGGCCGGGCGCGACGAGCGGAAGAGCGGCGGCGCGCACGCGCAGATCCGCGCCACCGTGGCGCTGGCGCTGGGTTTCGCGTCGGAGTACGACCCGCCGGGCGGGCTGAAGCCGGACCTGGTCACGCTGATGAAGGAGCTGGCCGGCGACCGCAACCGGATCGTGCGCGAGCGCTTCGCGCGGTACACGCTGCCGAAGATGGTGCGGCTGCACGTCGCGCAGCTGCGGCCCACGCTCCGCGGGCTGGCGCGCCGCTCCGATCTCGCGTTCGCGATCGGAGCGAGCCTGGCGCAGGCATCGCCCACCCTTCCCGACGACGTCGGGGCGACGCTGGACGAGTGGCATCTCGAGGTCTCGCGGTGGACGCCCGGCGCCGGCAGGGCGGGGGAGCGGGAGGCGCTGCTGATGGTGCTGGCGTACACGTACGGCGAGCTGCCGTACGGCGAGGGGAGCCCGGTGCGCGCGGAGGACGGGTTCGCGCGGCTGAGGCAGATCCTGGCCACGGAGCGGCATCCGCGGGTGCGGAGCGCGGCCGTGCACGCGGTGGCGCGGCAGGTGCGGACGCGCTTCGGCCACGTGGAGCCGATGGTGCGGGCGCTGGCGGGCGATCTCACCGGGCGCGAGCGGGAGCGGATCGCGCTGGCGCTGGCCGACGTCTACCGGGCGGAGCGGGAGGGAATGAAGGGCGGCGACGCGGAGGTGGAGGTCGGCGGGCGGACGTACGCGGCGTGGACAGAGGGCTCGCGCGAGACCACGCCCGTCGAGCGGGCGATGCTGCGCTGGATGCAGGACGCGTCTGCGCCCGCGGCGCAGCGCATCGCCCTGCGCGCGGCGGTGGCGTTCGCGGAGACGCTGGACGGGGCGATCGCGGACGAGATCGCCCGCATCCGCGACGAGCGGCGCCGCGCGGACACCGCACCGCGGCCGTGGGACGCGGCGGCGCTTCCGGCGCCGCCATCGGCGCCGGGATGGTACGGCGGCGGGCTCGTTCCCTGGCTGGCGACGGTGCGTGCGCCGGCGTTCCGGCCGGTGGTCCGCGGCCTCCTTCCCGAGGCGCTGGCGCAGCGGACGCATCGCCCGTTGGCGCTGAGCAACGTCCTCGCGCGGTGGGAGGCGATGCGCGTCGGCAGCCGCCCGCGCGACGTCGCCCGCATCCTCCGCATCGCCCTGGCGTGGTACTTCGGCGGGGCGCTTCTCGTCGCCCTCCTCATCATCTTCATCGTCATCCTCCTGCTTGAAATCTTCTGAAGAAAGAGTGTTCGATGAGCATCGACCCGGCGGATGCGGCCGCAAAGGCGCTGATCGCGTATTGGCAGCGGGAGGAGATGGACGCGCCGCAGCGGCTGCTCTGCAGCCGGCTGGAGAAGACGCTGGACGCGGACACGCGCGCCACGCTGTCGGACGCCGCGCGGGCGGACGCGGAGGGGAGCGTCCCGCGCGTCGCCGAAGCGCTCCGCGACGCGGCGGCGGCCGACTGGATGGCGGGGAACATCCTGCGCGCGTTTCCGCCCGCCTCGGCCGGGGTGCAGGTGCACGTCGTCGGGAACGGGAACCAGACCACCGTCGCCGGGCGGGACGTGATCATCGGCGGCGGACATCGCGCCCGGGACGCGGACGCTCCGCCGCCGGACAACATCCTCGTGGCTGGCGCGGATCCCCGTGACCTGGTGGCGCTCAGGGTGGGGCAGGAGGCGCGCGAGATCAGCGAAGCCATCCAGCTCGGCCGCCTCCGCGATCGCTGGGCGGTTCATCTCTGGCTTTCCGTGCGGCTGCCGGACCTGACGCGCGGGCTGCTGGAGCAGACGCCCCGCATCCTCCACTTCAGCGGCCACGGCAACGAGGACGAGGGGCTGTTCCTGGAAGACGAGGGTGGCTACGCACGGCCGATGTCGGGGGAGCGGCTGCGGGGGCTGTTCCGCAGGCTGCCGTTCAAGGTCGAATGCGTGGTGCTGAACTCCTGCTACTCGGAGCCGCAGGCGTGCGCGATCGCGCAGCATGTCCCCTACGTGATCGGCACCGCGGGCGAGCTCCCCGACGAGTCGGCGATCAAGTTCTCGCGCGGCTTTTACCAGGCGCTCGCGGCCGGGTGCTCGGTCCCGCAGGCGTACGAGATGGGATGCGTGCACTGGGAGGATGCTGAGATGGCGGAATACCCGCTCCCCAGGCTCATCAGCCGCGACCACCCCTGTGCGACGCCGTGAAGTCCGCTCCGGCGCGGCGCTTGCCGCCCGTCGCGGGGAACGGAAACGGGGGGTGACGGATGGCCGATGGAGACCGGGTGATCGAGGCGGCGCGGCGCGGATCGGCGGCGCTTGCGGGGAGCGCGCGCGACTACGACGGGCTGATGGAGATGATCGGCGGCGCGCGCGTGGTGTGCCTGGGCGAGGCGAGCCACGGCACGCACGAGTTCTACCAGGAGCGCGCGCGGATCACGCGGCGGCTGGTGGAGGAGAAGGGCTTCACCATCATGGCGGCCGAGGCGGACTGGCCGGACGCGTACCGCGTGAACCGCTGGGTGCGCGGGATGGGCGGCGACGCGGACGCGAATGCGGCGCTGGGCGGCTTCACCCGCTTTCCCACCTGGATGTGGCGGAACCGCGAGGTAGTGGAGCTGCTCGGGTGGATGCGGGGGTGGAACGAGGCGCTGCCGGCCGGGCGCGCGAAGGCGGGCTTCTACGGGCTGGACCTGTACTCGATGTTCGCGTCGATCGAGGCGGTGATCCGCTACCTGGACCAGGTGGATCCCGAGGCCGCGCGCCGGGCCCGCGCGCGCTACGCCTGCTTCGGGCGCTACGGCGGCGACAGCCAGGCGTACGGCTACGCGGCCGAGATCGGCGTCACCCCCGGCTGCCGGGACCAGGCGGTGGAGCAGCTGACCGAGCTGCAGCGCCGCGCCGCCGACCTGGCGCGGCGCGACGGGCACATCCCCGAGGACGAGTTCTTCTACGCCGAGCAGAACGCCCGGCTGGTGGCCAACGCCGAGGCGTACTACCGCACCATGTTCGGCCCGCCGGCCGAGGGGTGGAACGTGCGCGACACGCACATGGCCGACACGCTGGAGGCGCTGCTGGAGCACTTCGGCCGCGGTGGCGCCCGCGCGAAGGCGGTGGTCTGGGCGCACAACTCCCACCTGGGTGACGCGCGCGCCACCGAGCCGGGCGACGAGGGCGAGCTGAACGTGGGCCAGCTCGCCCGCGAGCGCTGGGGCGACGAGGCCGTGCTCGTCGGCTTCAGCACGTACACGGGAACGGTGACCGCCGCGTCGGACTGGGACCGTCCCGGCGAGCGCAAGCGCGTGCGCCCGGCGCTCCCCGGCAGCTGGGAGGCGCTGCTGCACCGGGCCGGCGGCAGCTTCGTCCTGCCGCTGCGGGGGAATGGAGATGCGGAAGTCTTCCGCGAGCGGCGGCTGGAGCGCGCGATCGGCGTCGTTTACCTCCCCCGCTCGGAGCGCGTGAGCCACTACTTCCACGCGCGCCTGGCGGACCAGTTCGATGCGGTGATCCACATCGACACCACACGCGCCGTGGAGCCGCTGGAGCCGTCGGAGATCTGGCATCGCGGCGAGGAGGTGCCGGAGACGTATCCGTATGCGGTGTAGGGGGAAGTGCGGAAGTGCGTGAGTGCGTGAGTGCGGGCCTGGAGTCGGCGCGGAGAGGGTTTCCGACTCCGGCGGGGCCGGTCTCGGTGCGACGAATGCCGAAGTGCGCGAGTGACAAACGCACTCACGCACTTCCGCACTCACGCACTTCGGTTCTGTCCGTTCCCCGCCGTTGCCCCTGCCGCGCGGCGTGGGTACCTTGCAGGTCCGTTCCGCGCCTGCCTTTCCGCGCCGTTTTCCCGCCGTTCCCGGTTGCCCGCTACCCTTTCGTCCCGAGCCCAGCCGTACCTGCGTGCGGCCGTCCTCGCGCTGGCCTGCTACGTGGCCGGCCGCGTGGGGCTTTCGCTCGCCTTCGTGCAGGCCAACGCCAGCCCCGTGTGGCCGGCGTCCGGCGTGGCGCTGGCCGGGCTGCTCCTGCTGGGCATCCGCTACTGGCCCGCAGTGTACGTGGCGGCGGTGGTGGTCACGGTGGCGGGCGGGGCGTCGCCGCAACTGGCGATCATCATGGCGGTGGGGAACCTGCTGGACGCGGTGATCGGCGCGTGGCTGCTGGGCCGCGTCTTCCGCGTGCGCCCGTCGCTGAGCGGCGTGCGCGACGTGCTGCGCTTCGTGCCGCTGGGGGCCATTCCCGGGCCCGCGGCCAGCGCGCTGATCGGCGCGGCCACGCTGATGCTGCGCGGCTCCATCGACTGGGTGCAGGGCGCGCGCACCGCGCTGGTGTGGTGGACGGGGAACGGCACCGGCGTGCTGGTGGCCGCTCCGGTGGTGCTGGCGTGGGCCGGAACGCGGCGGCCGCTTCCCCGCGGGCGCATGCTGGAGGTCGCCGGCGCCGCCGCGGGGGCCGTGGGCGTGACGCTGCTGGCCTTCCGCAGCCAGGAGGTGTTCCCCGTCGCGCAGGTGCCGCTCAGCTACGCGGTGTTCCCGTTCATCACCTGGGCGGCCATGCGCGCGGGCCAGCGCGGCGCATCCCTCGTCACCGCGGCGGTGGCGTTCTCGGCCGTGGCGGCGGCGGCGCGGCTGGTGGACGACCCAGCCTCGCCCTATCCCGCGCAGTCGCTCCTTTTCCTGCAGGCCTACCTCGCCCTGGTGTCGATGACGGGGATGGTGCTGGCCGCGCTCACCCACGAGCGCCGCATCGCCCTGAAGCGCGAGCGGCGGGCGCGGCGCAACGCGCAGGCGGCGGAGCGGCGGTCGGCCTTCCTGGCCGAGGTGGGCGCGGCGCTCAGCGGCTCGCTGGACTACCCCGAGACGCTGTCGCGGCTGGCGGCGCTGGCGGTGCCCCGGCTGGCCGACGGGTGCATCATCGACGAGCTGACCGACGACGGCGAGTTCGGGCGCGTGGTCACGCTGCACCGCGACCCCGAGATCCACCGCCTGATCGCCGAGACGCGGCGCCTCTATCCCCCGCCCGGCAACCCCCACAGCCGCGTGGCCGGCGTGCTGCGCAGCGGGGCGACGGACTTCCTTCCCGAGGTGGACGGGTCGTTCGCCGACCGGCTGGCGGTGGACGAGCGGCACGCCGAGATCCTGCGGGGGATGCGGATCCGCTCGGTGATGTTCGTCCCCCTCGTGGCGCGCGAGCGGACGGTGGGGGTGCTCACGCTGATGCGCACCGACGGCGCCCGCCCGTACCGCCGCCCCGACGTGCTGCTGGCCGAGGACGTGGCGCGGCGCGCGGCGCTGTACCTGGACAACGCGCGGCTGTACCGCAGCGTGCGCAACGAGGCGGCGGCGCGGCAGAAGGTGGTGTCGATGGTGTCGCACGAGGTGCGCAACCCGCTGTCCACCATCCTGCTGAACGCCACCGCCGTGCTGGACGACGGCGCGGCCGGCGGCGCGCGGCAGCCGCTGGAGGCGGTGGTGCTGGCCGCCGAGCAGATCCGCCACCTGGTGCAGGACCTGGCCGACGTCACCCGGCTGGAGGCGGGAAGCCTGCCGGTGGAGCGCGCCGCCTTCCGCCCGTGCATGGTGCTGCGCGAGGCCGCGCTCCTGCTGGAGCCGCTGGTGGCGCGCAAGGAGCTGCGCTTCGCCACGCGCACCGAGGGCGAGCTGCCGCGCGTGGTGGGCGACCGCGAGCGCACGCTGCAGGTGCTCAGCAACCTGGTGGGCAACGCCGTGCGCCACACGGCCGAGGGCGGCGCCATCGAGCTGCGCGCGGAGGTGCAGGGAGACGCGGTGCGCTTCTGCGTGGCCGACACCGGGTGCGGGATCGCCGCCGAGGCGCTGGGCGAGCTCTTCACCCCGCTGTGGAGCGGAAGCGTGGCCGCGCGGGGGATGGGGCTCCCCCTCAGCCGCGCCATCATCGAGGCGCAGGGCGGCCGCCTGTGGGCCGAGAGCACGCCCGGAGACGGCAGCCGGTTCTACTTCACGCTGCCGGTGGAGGAATAGGGGACAGGGGACAGGGGACAGGGGACAGGGGACAGGGGACAGGGGACAGGGGACAGGGGACAGGGGACAGGGGACAGGGAGAAGCGATGCTGCCGCGTCGATTTCTCTTCCTCGTCAGCCTCCCGCGGAGCGGCCGGGACAGCGGTGCCGGTGAACGCGAGCGCATCGCCCGCGCGCACGAAAACCCGGCGGTGCCGTTTCTGCCGTCCCTATCCCCTGTACCCTGTCCCCTGTCCCCTGATCTGGAACATGGCGCACTTCTTTCGTGTCCGAAGCCATCGATGCTTCCACGAACGAGAATCGACGCCATGGCCACACGCTTCCGACGCAACCCCACCCCCGAACCGCTGCGGCAGCGCCTGGTCGAGGTCCGCCGCGGGCTCATGCGCCTGCACAAGGCGCTCATCGACGCCGAGCGCGTGGAGTGGGAGCGCAGCCGCGGGCCCGTGACCAACTCCCAGCTGCTGCAGGCGCTGATCGAGGAGCCGTTCTTCGCCTGGCTGCGGCCGTTCTCGGGGCTGATCGTGGAGATCGACGAGGCACTCGCCGGCGAGGACGCGGTGAGCGAGGCCGGCGCCCGCGCCTTCGTGGAGCAGGCGCGCGAGCTGGTGGCGGTGGACGAGGGCGACGAGCCCACCGTGAACCGCTACGACCGCGTCTGCCGCCGCGATCCCAGCGTCCTGCTGCTGCACGTCGAGCTCGCCAGCCGCATCCGCGACGCGCTGGAGGGCGGCCCGGCCGCCGCCTGACCCCGCTTCGTCCGCCCCGCCGCGACATCCTTCCATCTCCCCGCTCTTCACCGCCGCGCCGGCTCCGCAATCCACCCGGGTTCGGGGGGGGTACGACGTGAGACATCCTGTGGGTTCCGCGCCGTAACGCCGGCGCGGGACCGCGTGTCTATTGGCCGGAGACTGTCGCGGGGCCGCCGGCCAACCATCCGGCGGTCCGGTGCGTCCAACCGAATGTCCAGACGGGCAATCGGAACCGATTCGGCACGCGGACAATGCGCACGGACGAACTGTGGTGGGCGCGCCAGCGCAGCTCGCTGGCACAGGCCTACGCGGACGAGGACACCGACGCCGTGGCCGCCCGGCTGCGCGATCTGCTGAGCGCCGTCCGCGGCGACCCGCCCGACGAGGTGGTGCCCGACAACGTGGTGGCGTTCCTGGACGCCGCCCACCTGCTGGCCGAGTCCGGCAACCTGCCGCGCTCGCACCGCGCCTGGCGCCTGGCGCTGTACGCGCTGCACTGACGCGGAGATCGACGGAAGCGCACGAGGGCGCCGGGGATTTCACTCCCCGGCGCCCTCGCCGCGTCGGTCGATGCCGGTGGATCACCCCGCGCCGGCGCTCCCCAGCAGCATGCCGATGGCGAAGACCAGCGCGCCGCCGAAGACCACCTGGATGAGGGTGGGCCCCAGCGGGCTGTGCATGTAGCGGCGCCGGATCCACGCGATGGCGATCAGCTCCAGCACCACCACCACGTACGCCAGCGTCAGCGCCGTCTGCAGGTTGGGGATGAGGAAGGGGAGCGTGTGGAACATTCCCCCCAGCACCGTTCCCACCCCGGTGATGGCGCCGCGGCTCCACGGGTTGCCGCGCCCGCTGACCACGCCGTCGTCCGAGAGCGCCTCGGCCAGGCCCATGCTGATCCCCGCGCCCACGGAGGCGGCGAGCCCCACATAGAAGGCGGAGAGCGGCCGGTGGGTGAGCTCGGCCGCGGCGAAGAGCGGCGCCAGGGTGCTCACCGAGCCGTCCATCAGCCCCAGCAGCGCGGGCTGCACGCGCTGCAGCACCAGCGCGTTGGCTTGCTCGTGGCGGGGCGCGGAAGTCGGGACGTCGGTCAACGGAAATGCTCCGGATGTGGTGTGGGTGGGCCGCCGGGGCGGCGAGCGGCGCACACTCCAGAACCGTGCCCGCCGCGCCCGCAGCCGCCACCCCCATTTGCTTTCGCAAGGCCGCGCGTGCATTTTGTCGCACCGTGAACCGTTGCTGGTTCACAACTTGCGTGCGGCGCGGGGGTCGGTTGGCCCCACGCAGGAACCCCTCACCGTGTACAACGATGCAGCCGCAGCCCTGGACGAGCCCCGAGCGTGAGATCCGCCGCCGGGTGGTGCTCACCCTGGCCTGGGGAGCCTTCCTCCTCGCCATCTCGCTTCTCCTGATCTTCCCCCTGCACCTGCCGCGCTGGGCGGGGAACGCCCTGGTGGTCACGGCGTGCACGGGGGGCGCGTGCATCGTGTACGGCGAGCTGACGGTGGCGCTCGCGCGGTGGCGGCTGGTGGGCAAATAGGCCGCCCCGGGCGGTTGTCCCGGCGCCGCAAGGGTGATATCTTTCTCTGCTGCCCCCCAAACCCGGGGGGCAGCACTTTTTTTCCTGCTCCGCGCACATCACCGGGCCGGGGCCACATGTCCAGAGGAAGGTGACTTTGAGGGACTACGAGATCGTGTACATCTTCCACCCGTCGCTCGACGAGGGGGGGGTGGACCAGAAGCTCGAGCGGTTCAACGGTCTGCTGACCGGCGACCGCGGCGGCAGCATCGCGGCCGTCGACCACTGGGGCCGGCGCCAGCTGGCGTACCCCATCGAGGACCAGACCAGCGGCTACTACGTGGTGTCGCACTTTTCCGCCCCGGCCGAGGCGCTGCCCGAGTTCGAGCGCATCCTGAAGCTCGACGAGGAGCTGCTCCGCTACCTGGTGGTGATCAACGAGGGCGACCTTGCCACCACCCCGGTTCCGCCGGAGCCCAAGCGCGACGAGGAGTCCGAGGAAGGGGAGGACGAGTAATGCGTACCAGCCGCAAGGCGTGCCCGATCTGCGAGCTCGGGGCGCGCACCATCGACTACAAGGACGAGCGGACGCTGCAGCGCTTCGTGACGGAGCGCGGCAAGATCCTTCCGCGGCGCATCAGCGGGATGTGCGCCCGGCACCAGAGGCAGGTGGGTACGGCCGTCAAGCGCGCGCGGTACCTGGCGCTGCTGCCGTACATCGCCGGCTTCGAGTCGTAAGGAGGATACCCAGATGCAGGTCATCCTTCGCCAGCGGATCGAGACCCTGGGCGACGCCGGCGAGATCGTCGACGTGAAGCCGGGCTACGGCCGCAACTATCTCATCCCGCAGGGCCTGGCCTACGAGGCCACCGACGCGAACAAGCGCCGCCTGGAGGCGGAGCGCGCGCGCACGGCGGCCAAGGAAGCCGAGACGATGCAGGACGCGCAGAAGCGCGCGGCCAGCATCGAAGGCGTGTCGCTGACCTTCAATGCCCGCGCGGGGCAGGAAGGGAAGCTGTTCGGCTCCATTACCTCGGCGGACATCGCCGAGAAGCTGGCCGAGCAGGGAATCACCATCGACCGCCGCCAGATCGAGCTCGACGAGCCGATCAAGACGCTGGGCGTGACCAGCGTGCCGGTGCGCCTGCATCCGCAGGTGCGTCCGGAGGTCAAGGTCTGGGTGATCGCGGAAGACTGACCGTCTTTCGTCGCTTCGCTCTGATTTCGTCGCGAGGGCGGCTCCGGTGAACGGGGCCGCCTTCGTCGTTCGACGCAAGTGCGTGAGTGCGGAAGTGCGGAAGTGCGGAAGTGCGGAAGTGCGCTGGTTCGGCGCGGGGAAGGGATCGGCGCCGGGTTGGCGTGTGGAAGATGCGAGTGAACTCGCGGCTACAACGGCACGCAGTCCGCCTGCGCGGCGCCTGCGCGGACTTCGCGGGCCGGCGTCCGCGGCGGATCCGATGGATGGATGTGGCGGGTGGGGCACATCGATGCCCGCGCAGTCGACTCACGCACTCACGCACTTCCGCACTTCCGCACTTCCCTGATCCCCTGCGCGGCCCTTAACTTGCCCCCGCGCAGATGGTGCGCGTGGCACCCAGAACTCAACCCGGAGAAGCGATGAGCATCACCCCCGTGCCGCCCTCGTCCGTGAAGGACCTGCCGAAGGACGTGGCCCGCGTGGTGGACCTGCTGTTCGACCGCAAGGCGCTGGACGTGACCCTGCTGGACCTGCGCGGCATCTCGTCGGCCACCGACTGGTTCGTCATCGCCTCGGGCACGTCGGACACGCACGTGGGCGCGCTGGCCGGCAACGTGGTCGACGGGCTGAAGCAGGACGGCAACCGGCCGCTGAACGTGGAGGGCGAGCGCGAGGCGCGCTGGGTGCTGATCGACTACTTCGACTTCGTGGTGCACGTCTTCCACCCCGCCGCGCGCGAGTTCTACCAGCTCGAGCGCCTGTGGGGCGATGCGCCCACCTACGTCCTCGCGCCGCCCGTCGGCGCGTAAGGACGGGACTCCGCAGCCCTCGACGCGCCGGGCGCCGTAACGACGGCCCCGGCGCGTTCGTGCGTTCCCGGACGCGCCCGCTCCATCCCGCGCCGAACCAGCGCACTCACGCACTTCCGCACTTCCGCACTTCCCTTCGTACTTTCGTACTTCCGCACCGCCGTTTAACTTGGCGCAGTCTTTCCGTCCGCTCTCGCCCGGTCCCGATCCCCATAGGCCATGACCGATCCGCAGACGGCCACCGGCTACTCCGGGCGCAGGCTGCCGCCGCCCACCTTCTTCGACCCGACGTTCGAGCGGCTTCCCGGCGCCGCCGCGTTCGACGCGGACCGCCCGGGCCCCGTGCTCATCCTCTTCGACCCGCGCGCCGACCGCGCGTGGGTGGCCGACGCGGCCATCGCGCTGGCCACGGGGTGGAACGCGGGCGGCCGGCGCACCGTGCTGGCCGACCTTTCCATCGAGGACCCGGTGCTCCACGAGCGCGTGGGGGTGCCCAACCTCGACGGCGTGGTGGACCTGTTCCTCTACGGCGCGTCGCTGGCGAGGAGCGCGCGGCCGGTGCCGGGGCGCGGCTTCCTGCTGATCACCGCGGGAACCTACACCCCCGAGCCCGACGCCATCTTCCGCCACGCGCGCTGGGGCAAGATCGTGGACGGCTTCCGCGAGGCGCAGGCGTCGCTCCTCCTCTTCGTTCCGCTCGACGCGCCGGGGCTTCCCGCGCTGGGGGAGTGGGCGGGCGACGTGATCCTGCTGGGCGACCGGGAAGACGGCGAGCTCTTCGACTCGCTGGTTCCCGCGCCGTTCCGCATCCGCGCGTGGCTGACGCCGCCGGCGCGCGAGCCGTTCCGCGTGGCCGAGGGATCGGTCCGCCCCGCGCCGTACGGCTCCGCGCCGCAGCCCGTGTCGCCCCCGCCGCAGCCGGTGGTGCCGCCCGCGCCGGGGGACCGCTTTCCGCAGCCCGAGCCCGCGGGGTTCCAGCCGTGGATGGGGCCGCCGCGCGAGACGGCGCCGCGTGGGCCCGAGCCGCTTCCCACCGCGCACGAGGCGCCGCACGCGTCGGCGGCCGCGCTCCCCGTTCCCGAGCCGGTGTGGGACGACACGGTGGGCGACGAGCCGCCGGGGAAGCGCCGCAAGAAGAAGTCGATCCCCAAGAAGCGCCGCATCTCGCCGCTCGTGCTGGTCCTGCTCGTGCTGGCCTTCATGGCGCTGGCGGTCGGGGCGGCGATGGTCTTCCTTCCCGGCCTGCTGAAGGGGCTTCCCGGGCGCGCCGAGCGACCCGCGGGCGAGGCGCCGGGCGTTCCCCCGCGGCGCGCGCAGGCGGGGCCCACCGTCAGGCCGGCGGGAACGCCGCGGCCGTACGCGGTGGTGGTGAAGGCGTTCCAGGGCGACCAGGCGTACGACGCGGCGCGGAAGCTGGCCGGGCAGGTGCAGAGCGCGATCCCCGGCACCGAGGCCTACGTCTTTCCCGAGGACATCGGCGGCGTCGTCTACTACCGCGTGTTCGCGGGGTCGCTGGCCGACACCGCGCAGGCCGTGGCGCTGCGCAACGAGCTGGTGCGGAAGAAGCTGGCCGACCCCGAGAGCGTGGGCGGCCCCGACGCGCTCATCCAGCCGCGTCCGCTGGCGTTCGACCTGGGCGAGTTCGACTCGAAGGAGGCCGCCGAGCGCCGGGCCGAGGCGCTTCGCGCGGGGGCTATCGACGCCTACCCCGCCGCCGTGCCGCAGACGGACGGCACCGAGCGGTGGGCGCTGTACGCCGGCGCCTTCGCCGACACCGCTCAGGCGGCGCCGATGAAGAAGACGCTGGAATCCTCGCGCCTTCCCGCGCGGCTGGTGCGCCGTGTCGGCCGGGCGCCGGCCACGTCGAAGTAGGCGCCCTGGCAGGGGCCAGGGGACATCGCCGTGCTGTTGAAGCCTCGCGCCGTTTGCGAGGCTTTCCGTCGTTGTTGCCGCGGCTTCAGCCGCCTTTCGATCTCCGGCGGAGCGGCCGCTGACCTTCCCCAATCTCCCCTCTCCCTGTAACTTGGCGGGGATTTCCAACCGGATGCCCGGCCCCGAATCTCCCAGACCCGATCCGTCATCGCCGGCGCGGACTCATCCGTATCATCCCGGATCCCGGGCGCCATCGTCCCCATCCCGACATCTCCCCGTCTTGATGTAGAGCAGTGAAGCTCCGCGCCCTCCGCCTCCACGGCTTCAAGAGCTTTCCCGACCGCACCCTCATCGAGTTCCGCGACGGCGTGACCGCCATCGTGGGCTCCAACGGGTGCGGGAAGAGCAACACCGCCGACGCCGTGCGGTGGGTGCTGGGCGAGCAGCGCGCGTCGGCGCTGCGCGGCGGGAAGATGGAGGAGGTCATCTTCCAGGGAACGGTGAAGCGCCGCCCGCTGAACCTGGCCGAGGTCTCGCTCTCCTTCTCCAACGACGACTCCTCCATCCCCATCCCCCAGACCGAGGTGGAGATCGCGCGGAAGGTGTTCCGCGAGGGCGGCAGCGAGTACACGCTGAACCGCGTGGCCTGCCGGCTCCGCGACATCCACGACCTGCTGCGCGATACCGGGCTGGGATCGAACGCCTACTCGATCATCGAGATCGGGATGATCGACTCGATCCTGTCCGAGCGCGCGGACGAGCGGCGGGCGATGTTCGAGGAGGCGGCGGGGATCGGCAAGTACAAGGATCGCCGCAAGGCCGCGCAGCGGAGGCTGGAGGGCGCGGAGGTCGACCTCGCGCGGCTGAACGACCTGGTGAACGAGGTGGAGAGCAAGGTGCGCGCGCTGGCCCGGCAGAAGCGCCGCGCCCAGCGCCACCAGGAGCTGCAGACGCGGCGCCTGGACCTGGAGGTCGCCTTCGCGCGCGCGGAGCTGCAGTCGCTGGCGGCCGCGCTGGAGAGCGGGGGACGGAGACGCGAGGCGCTCGCGCGCGAGGAGGGCGAGGCGCGCACCGAGCGGACCACCGCCGAGGCGATCCTGGAGGAGCGGCGGATCGAGGCGGCCGAGCTCACCCGCCGCCGCCAGCACTCGGCCGCGAAGCTGGAGGACGTGCGCCAGCGGCTGTCCACGCGCGAGCGCGAGATCCTGCTGGCCGACGAGCGCCGCTCCAACGCGGAGATGCGCATCCAGCAGCTGGTGCGCGAGCGCGCGGAGCTGGGCGACCGGGCGGAGACGCTGTCGGCCGACGCGGAGCGGCTGGCGGGGGAGCGCGACCACGCGCTGGCGCGGCTGGAGGGCGTGCGCGAGCGGCTGGAGACGCGGGTGGAGGAGAACGACGCCCTGCGCGCCACGCTGAGCGCGCACCGCCAGGCCAGCGAGGCCGCCGCGTCGCGCTCGCGCGAGATCGCGCGCGAGATCGCCGCGGCCGAGGGCGAGCGCGCGGCGGCCGAGCGCCGGCGCGGCGAGGCGCTGGAGCGCGCGGGCTCGCTGGGCGAGCAGGAGTCGCAGCTGGGCGCCGAGATCACCGTGCTGGGCCAGCAGACGGAGCTGTGGAGCGGGCAGGGAATGTCGCTGCGCGAGCGGCTGGACGCCGCGGCCGACGCGGCGGACCTGGCGCGCGAGGAGACGCGGACGCTGCGCGGGCGCGAGGCGCCGCTGCGCGACACGCTGCGCGCGGCGGAAGACCGCGTGCAGCGCCTGGCCAGCCAGGTGGCCGCGCGCGAGGCCATGGAGAGCAGCTACGAGGGCTTCAGCCCCGCGGTGACGGCGATCATGGCCGAGCGCGAGCGCTTTCCCGGCGTGCTGGCCCCGCTCGCCGACTTCGTGCGCGCCTCGACGGCCGACGGGGCCACGGCGCAGGCGGTGGAGAGCTTCCTGGGGTCGCTGCTGCAGGCGCTGGTGGTGAAGGACCTGGCCTCCGCCCGCGTCGTCCGCCGCTGGTTCCGCGAGGAGTGGAGCGGCGGGGGAACGCTGCTCCTGCTGCCGCTGGACGCGCCCGGCGTGCGCGAGGCGCTGGGCGGTACCTCGCATCGCCTCGGCGTGGCGGGGAGCGGGGCGGGGCAGCGCTGGGTGGACGTCTTCCTCGAGGGCCTCGTCGTCCTTCCCGGCGAGGACCCGCTGGACGCCTTCGCCCCCGGCGCGCGGGTGGACGCGTTCGGCGACACCATCGATTCGCGCGGCGTCATCCGCCTGGGGCAGCCGGCGGCGGGGGAGGGGATCCTGGCGCGGCGCGAGATGCTGGGCCGGCTGCGCAACGAGCTGGAGGACGCGGAGGTGGCGCGCGACCGGCTGGTGCTGGAGCGCGACCAGCTTGCCGAGCGGATCGCCCTGGCCGAGGAGCGCACCCGCGAGGCCGACGAGGTGCGGCGCGTGCTCGAGGCCGAGCTCCGCCAGCTGGACGCCGACACCGCCGCGCACGGGCACCGCCGCGGCCGGCTGGAGCGCGAGCGCGAGCAGGTGGTGGCGACGATCGCCTCCGCGCGGCGCGAGGCGGAGTCGGCGGCGGCGCGGATGGCGGAGCTGGACGCGCGCCTGGCCGAGCTGCACGGCATGGCGGGCGATGCGCAGGCCGCCGCGTCGCGCGAGGGTGCCGGGCTGGCGGAGCTGGACGCGCGCTGGGAGGCCGCGCGCGACGAGGAGAGCGAGCTGCGCGTGGCCGCCGCCCGCGCCGAGGGCGAGCTGCGCGAGGTGGAGCGCGCCCTGGCCGACGCCGTAAACGGCGCGGACGCGGCGCGCGCCCGCTCGGCCACGCTGAACGCCGAGGCCGAGGAGCTGCGGCGCTCGCTGGAGGGCCTCTCCGGCATCCGCGACCGCGCGGGGGAGGACGTGGAGGCGCTGTTCGCCGAGCGTGACGGCTACGCGGCCGAGGTCGGCGGCTTCGACGCGCGGCTGGGCGAGCTGGAGATGGAGGTGAACGCCGCCGAGGAGCGCGCCCGCGTGGCCCGCCGCCGCGAGGGCGAGGCCAGCGAGGAGCGCCACCGGCTGGAGCTGGAGCGCGCCGACCTGGAGAGCCGCTCCATCCGCGCCCGCGAGCGGCTGGAGGTGGAGTGGGGGCGCCCGTGGGAGGTCCTGTCCGCCGCCGCCAACCCCGTGGAGGAGGGGGACGCGGAGGCGTGGCGCACGGAGGTGCGCGAGATCGCGCAGCAGGTGGACGCGCTGGGGCCCATCAACATGCTGGCGGTGCAGGAGCACGAGGAGGAGGAGACGCGGCTGAAGTTCCTGCTGGAGCAGCGCGACGACCTCACGTCGGCCCGCGACGACCTGGCGTCGGCGATCCGGCAGATCAACAAGACGGCGCGCGAGGTGTTCATGGGCACCTTCGATACCGTGCGCCAGAACTTCCACCGCACCTTCCAGTCGCTCTTCCAGGGCGGCGAGTGCGACGTGTGGCTGGCGGACCCCGACGACCCGCTGGAGAGCCCCATCGAGATCAGCGCATCCCCGCGCGGGAAGAAGACGCAGCGCATCCACCTCCTCTCGGGCGGCGAGCGGACGCTGACGGCGCTCTCGCTGCTCTTCGCCATCTACCTGGTGAAGCCCAGCCCGTTCTGCCTCTTCGACGAGGTCGACGCACCGCTGGACGAGGCCAACGTGGGCCGCTTCATCCAGCTGCTGAACGACTTCAAGGGCCAGACGCAGTTCATCGTCATCACCCACAACCCGCGCACGATGGAGAGCGCGGACTGGATCTACGGCGTGACGATGGAGGAGCCCGGCGTTTCGTCGATCGTGGGCGTGGAGCTGGAAGGCGCGTACGCGTACGGCGGGGATACGAAGGCGGCGTAGGAAACCGAAGTGCGGGAGTGCGGAAGTGCGGGAGTGCGCTGGATCTGCTGATCCGGCGCACTTCTTCGTTTTCGTCGCCCCGCTGCACTTTGTCTCACGCGATGCACATCGGCGTGCGGATTGCGCTTGCGGTGCGGGCCCATCCCGCCGTGCGCGGGAATCGTCGCACGCCCGCAGGAACATCTCCCGATGCCGCAGTTCTCGATATGCCTCCGCCGTGCCGCGCTCGGAGCCGCGTCGCTGGTGCTGACGATGGTCCGCGGCGCAGGCGCGGGGGCGGCGCAGCGGGCGGGGGACGGGATGGTGGCGATCCCGGCGGCGGCGCGGGTGGACTCGGTGTTCGCGCGCTTCGCGGCGCCGGGGTCGCCGGGGTGCGTGGTGAGCGCGATGCGCGCGGGCGACGTCGTCTTCTCTCGCGCGTACGGGCTGGCGAACGTGGAGACGGGGGCGCGGCTGGACACGGGGTTCGTCTTCGCCGCGGGGTCCATCACCAAGCAGTTCACCGCCTTCGCCGTGGCGCTGCTGGTGGCCGAGGGGCGGCTGGAGCTGGACGCGGACGTGCACCGCTACCTCCCCGAGCTGCCGCGCTACCCGCACCGCGTCACCCTGCGCCACCTGCTGCACCACGTGGGCGGGGTGCGCGAGTACAGCGAGCTGCCGTCGCTCGCGGGCGACGGCAGGCCGGGGGTGGAGCTGGCGGAGCGCGTGAACGGACTGAGCTTCGTGCCCGGCACGCAGTACCTGTACAGCAACACCGGCTTCCTGCTGCTGGGCCGCGTGGTCGAGCGCGTGACGGGGGAGCCGCTGGGCCGGTTCATGGCCGAGCGCATCTTCCGGCCGCTGGGGATGACGCACACCCTGCTTCCCGCCGACAGCAGCCAGGCCGGGAGCCGGGGGGTGGCGTACGCGCTGCGCGAGGGGCGGTGGGTGCCCATGCTCCCGCCGGTGGAGAGCCAGGGCGACGCCGGGCTGCTGACCACGCCCGCCGACCTGGCCCGGTGGGACCGCAACTTCTACGACGCGCGCGTGGGCGGGCGGCGCGTGCGGGCCATCCTGCACGACACGCTGCGGATGGCCGGCGGCGCGCTCAGCACCTACTCGTTCGGGCTGCACCGCGAGCCGTACCGCGGCCTCGCGCGCGAGTACCACGGCGGGCTGGAGTACGGCTTCCGCACCAGCTGGTGGCGCTTTCCGCGCCAGCGGCTGTCGGTGCTCACCACCTGCAACACGCGCACGGCCGAGCCCGACGGGCTCACGGAGCGCGTGGCCGAGCTCTTCCTGGCGCCCACCCTGGCCGCCGCGGGGCACGCGCCCGCCCCGGAGCCGCGCGTGGACTCGGCCGCGGTGGCGCCGTTCCTGGGCTTCTACGTGAGCCGCGCCACCCACCAGTACCACAACGTGGCCTGGCGCGACGGGCGCCTGGCGGTGCGCATGGTGGTGACGTACTACGAGCTGTCGCCGCTGGGCGGCGGGCGCTTCGCGGTGCGCGGCGAGCCCATCACGCTCGCCTTCCGTCCCCGTCCGGACGGCGGAATGGAGATGGAGGAGCGCTCCGAGGCTGCCGGCCGCGCGGTGGTCTACGAGCGCCCGGGCCCGAACGCGCCGCGGCCCGCGCTAGCGGACTTCGCGGGCGATTACGCCTCGCCCGAGCTGGGCGCGCGCTGGGCCATCCGCCCGGGTGGGAGCGGGCTCGTCGCGGCGATGCCGCGCGATACCGCCGAGCTGCGCCCGGCCGCCCCCGACGTGTTCTCGGACGGCTATCTCCTCGTCGTCTTCCGCCGCGACGCCGCGGGGCGCGTGACCGGCTTCGCCGCGTCGACCCCGCGCATCTTCGGCGTCGAGTTCGTGCGCCGCTCCGCGGTGACATCGACCCCGTAAACCGGCATCGATCTCTCACGCGAAGACGCGGAGACGCGGAGGTGCAGCCCAGCCACCTCCGCGTCTCCGCGTCTCTGCGTGAGTCCAACGTGTCCGATCAGCTCACAGCCATCCGAGCTTCGCGCCGATCACCAGCGCGGCGATGAGCCCCGCGTTCACGCCGACGCCGATGCGCGCTTCGGGCCACTCGGCGGCGCTGAGGACGAGCGAGCCGAGCGCGGCCCCCATCGCCCACGGCAGCCACCACGTGCCGTGCGCCAGCGCTCCGCCCGCGCAGGCCACGAACACCGCCGCGAACGCGAGCCAGAGCACGCCCAGCGCGCGGATCCCCGCATCCCCCAGGTCCAGCCGCCCGGAGAGGACGGTGGTGTGGTAGGGGATCTCCTCCATCGCCATCAGCTCCCACGAGTTCAGGAACCCGGGCAGGTGCGCGATCCCGTGCAGCGCCATCAGCAACGCGATTGCCGTCCGCATACGCCACCTCGACGTCGTTCCGGGTCCGATCTCCATTTCCCGAACAACGATACGCCATCGGGCGATGAATCCTGTCCGTCGCTCGCCGGATCATCGTGTGGGGGAGACGCCGGTCGTGCGGAGAGGGATCTCACCGGCGCGGAGGGTGAAATCCCGCTCGCATCTTCCTCGATCTTCATCTCCCGTCGAATCTCCCCCGTCCCGCTCCGCACGGTGGACGCACGGGGCGGCGCTTGGTAGATTTCGGTGGATTTCCGGCCGGGAACGTTCCGCAACCGAAGTGCACCGATGCTCATCGTGATGAAGCACGACGCCAGCGCCGAGGAAGTGACGCGCGTGGTGGACGTGATCGAGGAAATGGGGTACGAGGCCCGCCCGATGCCCGGGAAGCAGCGCACCGCGATCGGCCTGGTCGGCAACGACGGAAAGGTGAACGCCGACCGCCTGGAGTCGCTCCCCGGCGTGCTGGAGATCATCCACGTCTCGCAGCCGTACAAGCAGGTCTCGCGCGAGTGGCGCGAGGAGCCCACCATCGTGCAGCTGGCCAACGGCACGCGCATCGGCGGCGGCGAGGTGGTGGTGATGGCCGGCCCCTGCTCGGTGGAGAGCGAGGCGCAGATCGTGGGCATCGCCCACTCGCTGCGCGAGGCGGGCGCCACCATCCTGCGCGGCGGCGCGTTCAAGCCGCGGACCAGCCCCTACGCCTTCCAGGGGATGGGCGAGCCGGGGCTGAAGCTGCTGGCCAAGGCGCGCGAGGAGACGGGGATGGCGGTGGTCACCGAGGCACTGGACGAGGAAAGCCTGGCGCGGGTGGCCGAGTACGCCGACATCATCCAGATCGGTGCGCGCAACATGCAGAACTTCTCGCTGCTGCGCCGCGCCGGCCGCACGGGAAAGCCCATCCTGCTGAAGCGGGGGATGGCGGCCACGGTGAAGGACCTGCTGCTCAGCGCCGAGTACGTGCTGGCCGAGGGGAACGGGCAGGTGATCCTGTGCGAGCGCGGCGTACGCGGCTTCGACACGCACACCCGCAACCTGCTGGACCTGACGGCCATCCCGGTGGTGAAGTCGCTCTCGCACCTCCCCATCATCGCCGACCCCAGCCACGGCACGGGGCTGCGGGCGAAGGTGATCCCCATGGCGCGCGCGGCCGTAGCCGCCGGCGCCGACGGGCTGATGATCGAGGTGCACCCCGACCCCGAGCGGGCCATGAGCGACGGCGCGCAGTCGCTCTACCCCGAGCAGTTCGAGGAGCTGATGCAGCAGATCGCGGTCATCGCCGAGGCCATCGGCCGCGAGATGCAGCCGTCGCTCACCGGGCGGCCGGTGCGCGCGGTGGTTTAGGGGACAGGGGACAGGGCCGCCGCGGGGGTGCCCCGGGCGATTGAAATCGCGGCAACAACGGCCCAAAGTCCGCCTTCGCGGACTGCTGCCGCGCCATCGGGGCGGGCCACGGGCATCCGTGCGAACGATCTACTTGCAGCATGAGCGTGGCCCGGTTGACTTGGTGCAGCCGGGCCACGATTCGGTTAGGCACTGCATCGGAACAGGCCCAAGCACACGAAATCCTTTCAACCGGGGTTCCGTATGGACGCGCCGCGCACGCTGGTCTCGCAGAACAAGCCGATGGGCGACCGCGGCGAGCGCATGGCCGCGGAGCACCTGGAGCGCGCCGGATGGACGGTGCTGGCGCGCAACTTCCGCGTGGGGCACCGCGAGGTCGACCTCGTCGCGCGCCGCGGCGAGGTCGTGGCGTTCGTGGAGGTGAAGACGCGCGCCGGGCTGGGCTACGGCCACCCGCTCGAGGCCATCACCGCGAAGAAGCGCCGCGAGATCCAGTTCGTGGCCCAGATGTGGGTGGACCGCCACGGCCGCGAGGGCGACAGCTACCGCTACGACGCCATCGCCGTGCTCCTCCCCACCGGCGGCGAGCCCCGCATCGAGCACGTTGAGGACGCCTGGCGGATGTAGGCGCGGTCACGGCGGGGGCGTGAAGCGCGCCTGAGCCGGCCGAACAGCCTCGCGCGGTTTGCGAGGCTTCCCGTGGTTGTTGCTGCGACTTCAGTCGCCGGTGACTCGGGAGCTGGCCACCGCTCATCTTGTCCCGGCGGCCTTCTTGCGCCCGGCTTATCTTCACTCCGCTGGCCGGTGAGCCGGCGGGGTTTCTCGTGTGGGGAGGGGGATGAAGATGCAGACGCGCAAGCTCGGTGGCGTTGAGGTTTCCGCCGTGGGCCTCGGGTGCATGGGGATGTCGGGGGTGTACGGGCCGGCGGACGAGGACGAGAGCATCGCCACGATCCACGCGGCGATGGAGGCGGGCGTCACGCTGCTGAACACGGGCGACTTCTACGGCGCCGGGCACAACGAGATGCTGGTGGGGCGCGCGCTGGCGGGAAAGCGCGACCGCGCCTTCGTCTCGGTGAAGTTCGGCGCGCAGCTGCAGCCGCCCGGGCAGATCGTGGGCTTCGACGCGCGGCCGGTGGCGGTGAAGACGTACGTCACCTACTCGCTCCGCCGCCTCCGCACCGACTACATCGACCTGTACCAGCCCGCGCGCGTCGACCCCAACGTTCCCATCGAGGACACCGTCGGCGCGGTGAAGGAGCTGATCGACGCTGGCTACGTGCGCCACCTGGGCCTCAGCGAGGCCGGCGTGGGCAGCATCCGCCGCGCGCACGCCACGCACCCCGTGACCGCGCTGGAGACGGAGTACTCGCTGGCCACGCGCGACCCCGAGCAGGGCATCCTTCCGCTGCTGCGCGAGCTGGGGATTGGCATGGTGGCGTATGGCGTCCTTTCGCGCGGGCTGCTGACGGGCGACGTGGCCCCGGGCGCGGCGTTCGCGCCGGGCGACTTCCGCGCGCACTCGCCGCGCTTCCAGGGCGAGAACCTGGAGCAGAACATCCGCCTGGCCGACGCGCTCCGGCAGATCGGCGGGCAGACCGGCCTCACGCCCGCGCAGCTCGCCTTCGCGTGGGTCCTCTCGCGCGGCGACGACATCGTGCCGCTCATCGGCACCAAGCGCCGCGACCGCCTGGCCGACGCGCTGGGCGCGCTGGACGCCACGCTCTCGCCCGACGACCTCGCGCTGCTCGAGCGCGCCGTCCCCGCCGGCGCCGTGGCCGGCACGCGCTACCCCGCGGCGGCGATGTCCGGCCTCGGGCGCTGAATCCGGCACGACATGGCCGGGCCGACCGCCGTGGCGAGCTTCGCCGCGGCGGTTTTTCTCGCGCCCGACCGAACGGATGGCGGACGGCCTGCCTCTCATCCAGTGGAAGGCGATTCCTTCCGATCGCAACTCTGACACTGGAGGACCACATGCCCGCCCCGCGCCCGCGCCGCAGGATGTCGGCGACCGAGATCGCCGTGTGGGTCTACGCCATCGTCGAAGCCGCGGCGATCACGGCCGTGCTCTGGCACCGCTGACCCGTCCGCCGCTTCCCGCAACCGCAAACGGAGACTGGAGATGACGAACACGGATCGCGACGGGATCGTGGCGGGCGTGCTGGACCGGATGGACCGGCACGCGCGCATGGTGCGCCTGGCCATCCTCGCCGCCGCGGCGGTGGAGGGGCTGCTGATGGTGATCGCCCTGCTGAAGGTGGACTGGAAGAACGAGACGCAGGTGCTGCTCTTCCTGTTCGCGGTGCTCGGCTACACCATCGTGGCGCTGGGGCTGGTCGCGCTCGGCGCCCACGTGTCGCGCGTCGGCGCCCGGGTAGTGGCCGCGCTGGAGGGAAGGCGCCCTGTCTGAGGGAAACGGCCCATCCGCGGCCGGCGGGCTCCGGCTGGCCGAGCTCGCCGCACGCGCGCAGCTGGGCGACCGGACGGCGCTCGAAGCCCTGCTCCGCGAGCTGGAGCCGCCGCTGCACGAGCACATCCGCGGCATCGTCGGCGACGCGGACGATGCCGCGGACGTGCTGCAGGAGACGCTGCTCCTCGTCTGCCGGCGGCTGGGCACGGTGCGGGACCATCGCTGGGTGCGCGCCTGGGCGTACCGCATCGCCACGCGCGAGGCGGTGCGCGCGGCGCGGCGCTCGCGCGCGTCGCGCACGCAGCCGCTCGACGAATGGGCCGATCTCCCCGCGCCGCCCGCTGACGAGCCCGCCGTAGATTCCGAACTGGTCGCCGAGCTGCCGCGCAGGCTCGACGCGCTTCCGCCGGGCGCGCGGTCGGTGCTCCGGATGCGATATCTCCACGGCCTCACGCAGCCGGAGATCGCGGAGGCGCTGGAGATCCCCCTCGGCACCGTGAAGTCGCGCCTCGCCTACGGCATCGCCGCGCTCCGCCGCACGTGGGGCGCGGGACGCGGCGAATCCTGACGACGGGACGGGAGATGCATCGCCCGACACATCCCTTTTCGTGCTCAGCGGCAGGTGATCCCGATCGAGGATTGGTCGTGCAATCCGGCGGCGCACGTGCGACCTCGCCTGTAGATCCTTCGGCCTGCCATCTTCCGTGAATGCGGTAGATTCCCGGAGGTCGGCCTCAGGATGACGTCAGTGTGCGGTTTGGTGGGGGTAATGATTGCCAGCGTTCGCATCAAGGATCATCATCGCCATCCCCTGTCCCCTGTCGTTGTACCCTCTTCCCCCAGCGGCTATATTCCGTACCCAAATGCATCAGCAGCACCCCCGCACGAGGTAAGCCGTTGTCTCGCACCGCGCTGGCCCGCACGTACCGCCCGAAGACGTTCTCCGAGGTCGCCACGCAGGAGCACGTCAGCAACACGCTGCGCTCGGCCGTGCAGCGCAACCGCGTGGCCCACGCGTACCTGTTCTGCGGCCCGCGCGGGGTGGGAAAGACCACGCTGGCCCGCGTGCTGGCCATGGCGCTCAACTGCCCCAACCGCGGCGACGACGGCGAGCCGTGCGGCACGTGCGACAGCTGCGAGCGCATCTGGGCCGGGCGCACCTCGCTGGACGTGGTGGAGATCGACGCCGCCAGCAACCGCGGCGTGGACGACGCGCGCGACCTGCGCGAGCGGGCCATGTACGCGCCCAGCGAGGAAGACCGCTTCAAGATCTACATCATCGACGAAGCGCACATGCTTACGCGCGAGGCGTGGAACGCGCTCCTCAAGATCCTGGAGGAGCCGCCCCCGCGCGTGATCTTCGTGTTCGCGACCACCGAGCCGCAGAAGATCCAGCAGGCCGCGCCGCCCATCCTTTCGCGCTGCCAGCGCTTCGACTTCCACCGCATCTCCACCCCGGACCTGGTCGGCCGCCTGCGCACCGTGCTGGGCCACGAGGGGATCGAGGCGGGCGACGACGTGCTTCTCCCCATCGCCCAGAAGGCCGACGGGGGGATGCGCGACGGGCTGAGCCTGCTGGACCAGGTGCTCTCGTTCACCGAGGGCACGCCCACGCCCGACGACGTGCGGCGCATCCTGGGCCTCGTCGGCACGGAGGTCTATCTCAACCTCTTCGAGATCATCGCCACCAAGCGGCAGGCCGACGTCTTCCGCTTCGTTGGGAAGATGCTGGACGAGGGATACGACCTCACCGAGTTCTACCGCGGCCTGGCCGATTTCATCCGCGCGCTGCTGATCGTGCGCCTGGGCGGCGGCGACCCGGAGAGCGTCCCCGCGCACCTGCGCGGCGCCGTCACCGAGATGGCGAACCACTTCGCGCCCGGCGACCTGCTGCGGATGCTGGCGCAGGTGGCCGAGCTGGACGCGGACGGGCGGTTCCGGAAGAGCGGCGAGCAGCGGATCCTGATCGAGCTCCTCCTTCTCCGCTTCGCCTACCTGGAGAGCACGGTCAGCATCGAGGACGTGCTGGCGGCGCTCGGCGGCGGCTCGCCCGGCGGTCCGTCGGGCGGCGGGGATGGCGGATCGCGCGGCAACGGCGGCCCGCGTCCCTCGCCCGCGCCCCCCGCGCGCAGCTTCGACCGTACGCCGTCCGCCGCGCCCTCCGCGCCCGCGCAGGCGTCCACGCCCGTCGCGCGTCCCGCGCCGGAGCCGCAGCGCGCGCCCGAGCCCCGCGCGGAAGCGCCCACGCCCGTCGCGTCCGCCCCGGCGACGCCTGTCACGTCTGCGCCTGTCATCGAGCCCGCACCCGCGCCTGTCGCGGAGAAGCCCGCCGCACCCGCGCCCGTCGCGGAGACGCCGGCCGTTCCCGCGCCCCCGGCGGCGGTGAGCGCGCCCGCGCCGACGCCGGCTCCGGCCGCTCCGGCGCAGCCGGTCTCCGCGCGCGAGCCGGTTCCGGTGCCGCCGCCGAGCTACGACGAGTACGACGGCTACAATCTTCCGCCCATCGAGCTCCCGCACGAGGCGCCGTCGTCCCACGCGCGCCCGGAGCCGAGCGTCCCCGCGATGTCGATCGCGCCGGCACCGGCGGAGCCCGAGCCGTCTGCTCCCGCCGCGGCGCCCGAAGTGCGGGGGGATGACGGGCCGATCGACGGCGCCCGGCTGCGGCGCGCGTGGCAGGGGATCCTGCAGGATGGAGATGGATTGCCGCCGGGGATGGGGTTCGTCCTCCGCGCCGCGCAGCTCTCGCCGGAGGGGCGCAGCGTGCGGATGATGCTTCCCGCGGGGAACCCGGCCATCGAGCGGCTCTCGCACTCGGCCGCCAGGGCCGCGCTGGAGCAGGCGCTGGCGAAGCGGCTGGGCGGACGCGTCACGCTGGAGCTGGCGTCCGGGCAGGCGACCGCGATCGACCCGCGGCAGAACCGCATCACCGCGGCCAGCGCGCGGCACGACAAGCTGCGCCGGCTGATGGAAGGGGAACCGGTCCTGAGCGCGGCGGTACAAGCGTGGGACCTGGAACTCGTTGACTGACCGATGTTTCCCGCGCCGGCCGAGCAAGGGGCCGCGCGGGCGCCGGTGCATCCGTGGACCGCAACCGGCCGCCCCCCGCGGCGGCCGCAGACAGAGACGATGAATCCGAACATTCAGCAGCTTCTCCAGATGAGCCAGCAGGTGCAGACCCGCATGGCCCAGCTCCAGACCGAGCTCGGCCAGCGCACGGTCACCTGCTCCAGCGGCGGCGGCATGGTCACGGTGACCGCCGACGGGCGCGGCAAGATCCGCTCGCTCAAGATCGACCCCACGGTGGCCAACGGGGGCGACGTGGAGATGCTGGAAGACCTGGTGCTGGCCGCCGTCAGCGAGGCGCAGAACCGCGCCAACCAGCTGTACGAGGACGAGATGCGCAAGCACATGGGGGGCCTGAACCTCCCGTTCAGCCTTCCCGAGTTCTGAGCGCCGCTTGTCCGCGATCGACGATCTGACCGGCGAGCTGGCCCGCCTCCCGGGCATCGGGCGCAAGACGGCGCTCCGGCTCGCCTTCCACCTCCTCAAGGCCCCGTCCGACGACGCCCAGCGCCTCGCGCGCGCCATCGTGGCCGTGCGCGAGCGCGTACGCCCGTGCGAGGTGTGCGGCAACCTGACCGAGGTCACCCCCTGCGCCATCTGCACCAGCACGCGGCGCGACGGCACCACCGTGTGCGTGGTGGAAGAGGCCAGCGACATCATGGCCATCGAGCGCACCGGCGAGTACCGGGGGATGTACCACGTGCTGGGCGGCCGCCTGAGCCCGCTGGACGGCGTGGGCCCCAGCGAGCTGAACGTGGAGCCGCTGGTGCGGCGCGTGGGCGGCGGCGTGGTGCAGGAGGTGGTGCTCGCCACCAACCCCAGCGTGGAGGGCGAGGCCACGGCCATGTACCTGCGCAAGCTCATCGGCCCGCTGGGCGTCCGCGTCACCCGCATCGCCCGCGGCCTTCCCGTGGGCGGCGACCTGGAGTACGCGGACGGCGTCACCATCGCGGAGGCGCTGACGCACCGCCGGGAGATGTGAACGGCAGGGGACAGGGGATAGGGTACAGGGAAAAGCGGAAGGGCAGGGGATCGCGACGCGCGGTCCGCTGCCCTTCGTCTCATCCGTATCCGCGTCCGTGCCCGGGTGAAGTGGCCCTGTATAACCGATCGCCTTCCCCGCCCGGGCCGTTTGGCCCTGTCCCCTGTTCCCTGTCCCCTGTTCCCTATTAGTTTGTCACCCGCCTCACGCTCCATACGTTGGCCGCCGCCCACCGGGGACATGGAAAACAAGCGAATCCTGCGAACCACGGCGTTCACCCTGCTGGCCGTGGGGGCGCTCGCCGCCCTCGGGGTCCTGCTCGTGCGCGACCAGATCAGCCGCAGCAAGCGCGACCTGTTCAGCCCGCACCCGCTCCGCCGCCTGGCCGCGCTGGAGTACCTGGGAAGCGTGGCCGCCAGCGTGGACACGGTGCTGCTCCTGCGCGACTTCCTGGCGTGGGAGCCGCGCCCGCTGCTGCGCAAGCGCGCGCAGGGCGTGCTGCTCAGGCTCGAGGGCGAGCTGGCCACCCGCGAGAGCGAGGTCGCCTGATGGCGGGCGCCAGCAGCTGGAGCTTCGAGGAACGCGACTTCCAGCGCATCGACCGGCTATTGCAGGGGTTCCTGTACGACTCCAACGCCCGCTGCGCCCTGCTGGTGGACCGCACGGGGCAGCTGGTGACCACCGCGGGCGAGAAGCCCGACTTCGACTCCACCGCCTTCGCCTCGCTGGCCGCGGCCGACTTCTCGGCCAACGACCAGCTGGCCAGCATGATCGGCGAGAACGAGTTCTCCTCGCTCTTCCACCAGGGAGAGAAGGAGAGCATGTACCTGGCCGACGTGGCCCGCCGGGTGATCCTGGTGGTGCTCTTCGACAACCGCACGACGCTGGGGATGATCCGGATCAAGGTGAAAGGCGTGGTTCGCGAGCTCGCCGAGATCTTCCGCGAGATGTTCGATCGTTCCGCCTCCGCGCCGCAGACCGCGCGCGTGGAGTCCGCCTTCGTGGACGAGGCGGAGGACGAGATCGACCGCCTGTTCGGCGATCTCTGAGGGGGCGTAAACGATGTCGATGATCAACTACGCCTCGCGCGAGATCAACTGCAAGATCGTGTACTACGGTCCGGGTCTCTGCGGGAAGACGACGAACCTGGAGTACATCTTCGAGAAGGTGGCGCCCAACACCCGCGGCAAGCTGATCTCGCTGGCCACGGAAACCGAGCGCACGCTCTTCTTCGACTTCCTCCCGGTCGACCTCGGTGCCATCCGCGGGTTCAAGACGCGCTTCCACCTGTACACCGTGCCGGGGCAGGTGTACTACAACGCCAGCCGCAAGCTCATCCTGAAGGGGGTGGACGGGGTGGTGTTCGTGGGCGACAGCCAGGTGGAGCGGCTCGACGCCAACATCGAGAGCATGCACAACCTCTACGAGAACCTGTCCGAGTACGGGCTGGACCTCCGCGAGATTCCCTTCGTCATCCAGTACAACAAGCGCGACCTGCCCAACACGTCGAGCCTGCAGGAGCTGGAGGCGCAGCTGAACCCCAACCGGGTGCCGCACTTCGAGGCGGTGGCCGTGCGCGGGATCGGGGTGTTCGACACGCTGAAGGCGGTGAGCAAGCTCGTGATCAAGAGCTTGAGCTGATGGAGGCGGCCGCGCGCATGCCCTGGCTGAACCTGCCCAACGCCATCACCCTCGGCCGCATCGCGCTGGCGGTGCTGCTGGCGCCGATGCTGCTGGCCGACGGGTTCGGCATCCGCCTCGCGGCCTTCATCGTCTTCCTCATCGCCGCCTTCTCGGACCTGGTGGACGGGAAGCTGGCGCGCAGCCGCAACCTGATCACCGACTTCGGCAAGCTGGTGGACCCGCTGGCCGACAAGCTTCTCCTCGCCGCGACGTTCTTCACCTTCTACTACCTTTCCCACGGCGGCGAGCCGCGGACGCCCTTTCCCTGGTTCGGGGGAACGCTGCCCTGGTGGATCCTGGCCATCATCTTCGGGCGCGAGCTGTTCATCACCCTGTTCCGCTCGTACGCGGCACGGCGCGGGGTGGTGATCCCCGCCGGGGCGGCGGGAAAGCTGAAGGCGGTGTTCCAGAACATCGCCACCGGGGCCATCATCTTCTGGTACGCGCTCTGGTCGGCGCAGCGCGAGAACGGGTGGAACACCCCCTTCTGGAACGGCGTGTGGGTTCCCTTCCACCGCTGGTTCGCCATCGCCTCGCTCACCATCGCGGTGGTGCTCACGGTGTGGTCGCTGGCCATCTACCTCAACTCCTTCCGCACGCTGGACCTGCAGCGCAAGGCGGCGCGCTGACCCGCGCGTGAGCGACGGGCTCCTTCCGCCGCCCGACGCCTCGTCGGAATTCCGGGCCGCGGACGGCCTTCGCCTCCATTCCCTTTCCTGGCCCGTGGAACGCCCGCGCGCCGTGCTCCTGCTGAGCCACGGCCTGGGCGAGCACGCCGGGCGCTACGCCGCGGTGGCCCGCGACCTGGCGCCGCGCGGCATCGAGGTGCACGCGCTCGACCACCGCGGGCATGGTAGATCGAGGGGGATTCGCGGCCACACCGCGCGCTTCGGGAAGCTGGTGGACGACTTCGACCGCTTCGCCGCCGGGGTGATGGAGCGTGCGCCGCGGGACGTCCCCGTCTTCCTCCTCGCGCACTCGCTGGGGGGATTGATCGGCATCCGCTGGCTGGAGACGCGGCCGCGCGCGGAGCTCTGCGGGGCGATCCTTTCCGCGCCGCTGCTGGGGATCGCCAAGCAGGCGGCGCGGTGGAAGACGGCGCTCTCGGGCTTCCTGTCGAAGGCGCTGCCGTGGATCCCCATCCCCAACGAGGTGGACCCGGCCGAGCTGTCCAGCGACTCCGCGTACACCCGCTCGTACCGCGAGGACCCGCTCGTCCACGACAAGATCTCGCCGCGGCTGTACACCGAGATGGTGGGGGCGATGCGCGACGCCTTCGCGGAGAAGGACCGCATCTCCCTCCCGCTCCTCTTCGTCGTCCCCGGCGCCGACACCATCGTGCGCGAGGAGGCCACGCTGCGCTTCGCGGAGAGCCTGCGCGGCGACGTGACGGTGCGGCGCTACCCCGGCTTCCACCACGAGTCGCTGAACGAGCTGGACCGCGCCCGGCCGATCGCGGACCTGCTGGGGTGGATGGAGGAGCGGATCGGGGGCGGAATGGCGCCGGGTGGAGAAGGCCGGGAAGGTGGGAGGCCGAGGCCGGAAGGCGAATGAATTCGCGGCAACAACGGCCCGAAGTCCGCCTTCGCGGACTCGCGCGGCGCCATCGTCGCGCCGCGACGGGCTTTCGTACTTCCGTGCTCTTCGTACTTTCGTACTCGTGCTCGCGAAGCGGATCTGGCGGAGGCGTGCTGCCGTACTTTCGCACTCTCGCACCTTCGCACTCCCGCACCCTGCCGAAACGGCATCCAAACCGGGCACTCGGCTTGCTAAACCGCTGTTTGCCTTGACGGCGGATGTGGAATCTGACGGTTCGCCGCGCCGCACCGGCGCGGTCGAGCCTCACGCGTATTTTCTTCTGACGGCGGATTTTCCGATGGCGGACCACAAGCACCATCACCGGCACCACCACGGCGCGCGGGCCGACGAGCAGGGCGCCAGGCCCAACGGGAAGGCGAACGGCCACGCGGAGCCCGCGCCGGCCGAGGCGGAGCCGCAGGCGGCGGACGCCGGCGCGCAGGCGCCGCCGCAGCCGGTTGAAACCCCGGCGGCCGATCCCGCGTCCGAGCTGCAGGCGGTGCGCGAGCGCCACCTGCGCCTCGCGGCCGAGTTCGAGAACTACCGCAAGCGGGTGGAGCGCGAGCGCAGCGAGGCCTGGGTGCGCGCCCAGGCGCAGCTGGCCGAGCGGCTGCTGGAGCCGCTCGACGACCTGCAGCGCATCGCCGACTTCGACCCGGCGACCACGCCCGCCGCGGCGCTGCACGAGGGCGCCGAGATGGTGGAGAAGAAGTTCCTGCGCGCGCTGGAGGCCGCCGGGCTGGAGGAGATCGACGCGGCCGGCAAGCCGTTCGACCCCACGCAGCACGAGGCGCTGACCACCATGCCCGCCGAGAGCGAGGCCGACGACGACACGGTGGGGCAGGTGTTCCGCAAGGGCTACCGCTTCAAGGGCGTGCTGGTGCGCCCCGCGCAGGTCGTGGTCCGCAAGCACGGGTGACCGGCGTTCGGCGGCGGCCGCGCCTTCCGGCCGCGCTCAAGAGATAAAGTTCCGAGACCAATGGCGACCCCTACGAAGGACTTCTACCGCGTGCTGGGCGTGCCCGAGAACGCCAAGCCCGACGAGATCAAGAAGGCGTACCGCAAGCTGGCCAAGCAGTACCACCCCGACGCGAACCCCGACAACGCGGCGGCCGCGGAGAAGTTCAAGGAGATCTCCGAGGCCTACGCGGTGCTGAGCGACGAGGACAAGCGCAAGCAGTACGACCAGATGCGCAAGCTGGGCGCGTTCGGCGGCCTGGGCGGCTTCCGCCCGGGCGGCGGCGCGCGGCCGGGCGGCCCCGCCGGCGCCGGGGGGGCCACCTTCGACGACCTGGACTTCGGCGGGCTGGGCGACATCTTCGGCTCGATCTTCGACTTCGGCCGGCGCCGCGGCGGCACCGGCCCCGGCGCGGGCACGGCCGGGCGCGCCGCGGGCCCGCAGCGCGGCGAGAACATCGAGTACCAGGTCGAGATCCCCTTCAAGACCGCGGCGCGCGGCGGCACCCTCACCGTCACCCTCCCGGTGACGGAGGACTGCCCCGTCTGCGCCGGGAGCGGCGCCAAACCGGGGACGCCGATCATCACCTGCCCGGAGTGCAAGGGCTCGGGAACGATCACCTTCGGGCAGGGGGGATTCGGCGTCACCCGCCCGTGCCCCAACTGCTACGGCCGCGGGAAGGTTCCGCAGGAGCCGTGCGCCAACTGCCACGGGCAGGGGCAGATCCGCGAGCAGAAGACGGTGAACGTGCAGATCCCCGCCGGCGTCGACAACGGCTCCAAGGTGCGCATCGCGGGGCAGGGCGAGAAGGGGGCGGCGGGCGGCCCGGCGGGCGACCTGCTGATCAACGTGCGCGTGACGCCCGACAAGTTCTTCTCCCGCGACGGCTTGGACCTGCAGTCGACGGTGCCGATCAACGTGGCCCAGGCGGTGCTCGGGTCGAAGATCAAGGTGCGCACGGTGGACGGCAAGGGCGTGGTGCTCCGCGTCCCCCCCGGCACGCAGAGCGGCACCAAGTTCCGCATCAAGGGGCAGGGGGTGGAGAAGGGCGGCCGGCGCGGGGACCAGTACGTGCGTGTGGAGGTCACCGTCCCCGACGAGCTGACCGACGAGCAGCGCAAGCAGTTCGAGGATTTCGCCTCGGCGGCGGGGCTGCGCCACTGAACCGGTACGAAAGTACGGAAGCACGAGAGTACGGAACGACGGAGACGGAGAGCGGAAGACGATGAGCCACACCTTCACCGACGAGAGCCTGATGACGTGGGAGGCGTTCGCCTCCAGCGGCAAATTCGGCTTCTCGGTCCGGCCGCGGATCGTGTTCAACTGCCTGTCGGACCCCAACCGCCCGCCGCGCTACGTCGAGCGCCCCGGCAACGAGGCCGCCGCCGAGGAGCAGGTCGTCGAGTACGACGAAAAGCAGCTGAGGGAGATGCTGCGAAGCTCGCGAGAGCTGGACTGATCTCCATCTCCTGATCCGCATCTCCTTCGTGGACTTCATCGATGCAGCAAAGCCCGGAGCGCCAGGACGCGCTCCGGGCTTTCGTTCGCATCGCAATCACCTCTGCATAAAAGCGCACAAAGACGTCATCCTGAGGCCGGCCCCGACGAATCTGCGTACACCGAGGACGGCAGGCCGAAGGATCCATAGCCCGTTTCGCACGTCCGCTGTGGACCGTGAGATGACTCCCTTGGTCGCGATCCGTGCGAAGCGACGCCTCACGTGCGGATCAGGCTATGGATCCTTCGGCCTGCAAGCACTTGCACATGCGTACGTTACAGCGTGGCCGGCCTCAGGATGACGTCATCTCGGGATGACGTCATCTCGGGAATCCGCGTACGGCTTTATCCCGCGGTGCCGGCACTCGCCGAAACGGTGGACGACTTCACCGGTTGGGGCGGGGCGATGTCGGGCGGGTCGGCGGGGCCGAAGGTGAGGTCACGCACGAGCACCGTCAGCGGCACGGCCAGGATCGCGCCGGTCGGGCCCAGCACCCAGGCCCAGAAGATCACCGACAGGAAGCTGAGCAGCGCGGAGATCTGCATCTGCTTCCCCACGAAGCGCGGTCCGATCACGTTGTCGATCACCGTGTTGATGATGTTGTACGCGGCGAACACGATCAGCGCGGGGACCCACCCGCCCTCCAGCAGGGCCAGCAGCGTGGGCGGCACCAGCGAAAGCGTGAACCCGATGTTCGGCACGAAGCTCAGGATGAACGACAGCACCGCCCAGAGCAGCGCGTGGTCCACGCCCAGGACGAGCAGGACGATGTAGTCCAGCACCGCGGCCACCAGCCCCAGCACCGCGCGCACGCCGATGTACCCGCGCAGCGTGTCCGAGAACGCCAGGAACCGCGCCGCCAGCGGGCTGTGGTCGCGCGCGCGCCTGCTGGCGCGGCGCTCCATCTCCCACATCCCGCCCAGCATGAAGGCGAAGATGAAGAGGGTGAGCAGCATGTTGCCGAAGGTGGTGGCGATGGCGCCGACCACGCCCAGCAGCATGCGCCCCAGCTGCGGCCCCTGCAGCGCGTTGTCCAGGTACTGGCCGGCGTCGATGCCGCGCGCCGACAGCATCCCGGTGATGGAGCGCATCAGCCCCTGCATCCGCTCGCTGTAGCCGGGGAGCTCGCCGGCCACCTGGCGCATGGACACGCCCACGAAGCCCGCCAGCAGCAGCCCCGCGATCACCAGCGCGAACACCACCAGCGCCACCGCGCCGCCGCCGGCCACGCCCAGCTTGCGCAGGCGCACCACCAGCGGCTGCAGCAGGAGCGCCAGGAAGCCGGCCATCAGCACGGGGTTCAGCCATCCCGCCGATTCGCGCAGCCCTGCCGTGATGATCACGACGGATGCGCCGCCCAGCAGGTACAGCAGGATGTTGCGTCTCGACTCGTTCATCGGGTGGGCGATGCGGGGTGGGTGCGGCCGCACGGGTGGGATGCCGGGCCGCGCGCGGGGAATCTACTGCGTCCAGCCGCCGGGGACACGCGGACGTGGGAAGATGAGCGTGACGTTCGGACGAACGCCGGATATGTATTGACGGGAAGTGTGGCGATCGGTTACGATCCATACCGGCTGCGCAGCCGTCCCACCCGACCCTCGTCCAGGCGCGGAAGCCTCTTCCGCCGGTGGCCGGGGTGCGGGATGCTTTCACCCTGACGGGGAGGAGAGGGACGTATGCTGCATCGCATCCGCGACGTTTCGCGCCGCCGCATGGCTGCCGCACTGGTGGCCCTGCTCACCGCTTCGGCTGCCGCGCCCGCGGCGGTGAGGGCGGTCGCCCGACTTCCGGCGCCACAGCACTACTATTTCTACGCGGACGGGTCGTACGGCACCCTCGTCGGCGAGGGTGAGATGGGTTGCGATCTCAAGTATCAGCAGTGGTGGGGCACCACGTCCATCTACTCGGAATCGGTCCCGCTCGATTGCGACGTGCAGAAGTAGCGCGGGGGCGATGACGCGAACGAGCCCGGCTCCCTGGTCAGGGGGCCGGGCTCGTCGTTCGCGCCACCGCCATGGCCCGTGATGATCGGCGGGTCACTCGCCTGCGGCGGGATCGCCGCCGGCGATGCGGCCGCCGCCCAGCACCACGTCGCCGGCGAACATCACCGCGCTCTGGCCGGGGGAGACGGCGCGCTGCGGCGTGGCGAAACGGAGCGTGACCGCATCTTCATCGACCGACGCGACCGTGGCGTCCACCGCCTTCGCGCGGTGGCGGATCTGCACCTGCACGGCGTCGCCCACCGCCGGCGGCGGTGCGAGCCAGTTCAGCTCGCCGATGGTGACGCCGGGGCGATGCAGCTCCTCCATCGTGCCCACCACCACCTCGCGGCGCCCGGGGCGGGTGCCGATGACGTAGAGCGGGAGCGGGCGCCCGCCGCCCAGGCCGCGGCGCTGGCCCACGGTGTAGCGCGCGTAGCCGTCGTGCTCGCCGACCACCTCGCCCGCCGTCGTCACCATCGCGCCCGGAGCCAGCGCGGCGTGTCCGGCGCCCAGCCGCTTCTGCAGGAAGCGCGGATAGTTGCCGTCGGGGACGAAGCAGATCTCCATGCTCTCCGGCTTGTCGGCGGTGACGAGACCGAGATCGCGGGCGATCTCGCGCACGCGCGGCTTGGTGAGCTCGCCGAGCGGGAACATCAGCTGCGGCAGGATCTCCGGCGGGAGCGCCCAGAGGAAGTAGCTCTGGTCCTTGTCGGCGTCCACGCCGCGCAGCAGCAGGGGGCGCCCGGCCTCATCGATCCCCATCCGCGCGTAATGGCCGGTGGCGATGGCGTCGCAGCCCAGCATGCGGCCGCGGCGCAGCAGGTCGCGGAACTTGGTGTTGCCGTTGCAGCGCACGCACGGGTTGGGGGTGCGCCCGGCGGCGTACTCCTGGACGAAGTCGTCGATGACGTCGCGGGTGAACTCGCGCTCCACGTCGAACACGTAGTGCGCGATCCCCAGGCGGTCGGCCACCTGCCGCGCGTCCATGATGCCGTCCAGCCCGCAGCAGGAGCGCGTGGGGCCGGTGAGCTCGGCCTCCGCGTCCTGGTAGCAGAACGTCTTCATGGTCACGCCGATCACGGTGTGCCCCTGCTCCACGAGCAGCGCCGCCGCCACCGAGCTGTCCACGCCGCCCGACATGGCGACGAGGACCGTCTTCTTCTCCATCTCCAGTTCCGTGCGGTTCAGCCGTTTGCGATACGCCGCCGCTCGTACCCCGCTGCGGCCGATCGGTGCGGCCGGCGCCCGAGTCGATGCCCTCTCATCTCCGCGGGTGCACGGCTTCGTGGCGCGCGATCAGGGCGTGAGGCGGCGTGTCGGCGATCAACTGGCCGATGGCGTCCAGCGGCAGGTCGTCGGGCGACCTGAAGCGGATGCACGACTTGCCCATGTCCAGCTTCTTCCCGGCGGCCGCGAACGCGTCGCGCAGCCGCCGCTCGCGCTCGGGGTCGCCGTACACGCAGGTCAGGTACAGCGCGTTGTAATTCTTCTGCGCCGCTAGGGACACGAACGACAGCGGCTGCCCGTTGTACGTGTCCGGATACGCCTCCAGCGGCACGCACCAGCCGATCATCCCCCAGGCCATCCCCTCGCGGTAGCCGGCGGGCAGATGGCGGAGCACCGTGTCGCGCACGGTGGAGATCGCGGCGCGGCGGTCCTCGGGAAGCTCGGCCAGGTACTCCTCGACCGTCGATGCGGCACTGAGTTGGGAGATGTAGATCGAGAGACGTGGATGCCGATCAACCAGCAAGCGAGCGTACGCGCTCGGCGACGGCGGTGAAGATGTCCAGCACACGATCGATCTCCTCGTCCGTCGTTCCCCAGCCCAGGGAGAAGCGGACGGACGGGCCCGCCAGGTCGGCGGGGATGCCCATCGCGGTGAGGACGTGGCTGGGCTCCACCGCGCCGCTGGAGCACGCCGAGCCGGAGGAGACGGCGATCCCCTGCAGGTCCAGCGACACCAGCAGCGCCTCGGGGTCCGCGCCGGGGACGGAGACGTTGCTCACCGTCGGCAGGCGCGGCGCCCCGGCGGCGTTCACCACCAGGCCGGGAACGCGCTCGAGCAGCCCCGCCTCCAGCCGGTCGCGCAGCGCGCCGATGCGCGACATCGCCCCCTCGCGCGCCGCCTCCACGGCCTCGGCCGCCGCGGCGAAGCCCACCGCGCCGGCCACGTCCTCCGTCCCCGGGCGGAGGCCGCGCTCCTGCCCGCCGCCGAAGAGGAGCGGCTTCAGCCGCGTCCCCCGGCGGACGTAGAGCGCGCCGATCCCCTTGGGGCCGCCCACCTTGTGCGCGCTGAACGCCAGCAGGTCCGCGGCGACCTGGTCCACGCGCACGGGCACCTTCCCCAGCGCCTGCACGGCGTCGGAGTGGAAGACCACGCCCGCGGCCCGGCAGCGCTCCGCGACCTCGCGCACCGGCTGCATCACCCCGACTTCGTTGTTGGCCCACATCACCGAAAGCACGGCGGGCTTCCGCTCCAGCGCGGCATCGACCGCCGCCATCTCCACCACGCCGTTCGGGTCGACGGGAAGGAGGATGAGCGGCGCGCCCTCGTCGGCGGCGGCGTGCGCGCTGGCCAGCACCGCCTTGTGCTCGATGGCGGTGACGGCGACCGGCGCGCCGGGAACGGTCCGCGCGCGGCCGAGGATAGCCAGGGCGTCGGCCTCGGTGCCCGCGCGGGTGAACACGATCTCCGCGGGCGACGCGCCGATCACGCGGGCCAGGCGGGCGCGCGCGTCCTCGAGCGCGGCGCGCGCCTCGCGCCCCCAGCGGTGGAGGCTGGAGGGGTTCCCCCAGCGGCCGTCGAGGAAGGGGAGCATGGCGTCGCGCGCCTCGGGGCGGACGGGCGCCGAGGCGGCGTAATCCAGGTAGATGGGTGCTTCCGTCATCGCTCCGCGACCCCTTCCGCACCCCCGGACGGGACGCGTCCGAGGAGATTTATCTGACGGTGATGCAATCGCTTACAAAAAGCTTGAGCGGCCGTGTACGCGGTGATACATTCGGGAGAGCCAGCCGATCCATCCATCGAGGTCTCATGATCCCACCGCTTCCCGACGCGAAGCCCCCGGTTTTCCGCAGCACCGTGCATGGCACCGTATTCGGTGACCGGGCCAGCCACGTGCGCGAGCTGGAGCAGGGCGACCGCCTGATCCTGATCCCGGACCCGCCGATGGAAGAGGACCCGGCCGTGTGGGTGCACATGGCGGGCGGCGATCCGGTGGGCCATCTGCCGCCCGAGGTGAACGCCTGGCTCGCCCCGTGGCTGCAGCGCGGCGGCGCCGCCACGGCCACCGCCGTGCGCGTGCGCGGCGACGACGTGCCGAGCTGGAAGCGGCTGGTCATCGAAGTCCATTGCCTCCAGGCGAACGCCGCCTAATATACATCGCAGCGGGCCGGTCTCGCTCGAAAAATTGGGACCCCTCGAGGGCAACCCGTCAATCAAATGGCAGCGCGCGGGGCAACCGCGCGACTCCTTGGCGAGGCCGGTCCTCCCCAACGGCGGCGGGCGATCCACAACGGATCGCCCGCCGCTGTTTCGTCGAGGCCGCATCGAATCCGCGTTGTTGCGGGCGAGCCGTGGAGGGCTCGGCATGCGATGAGTATCGCGGATTTTTTGCAGAAGGACCACTGCGTCGATCAAGTAGAATCGAGCGTGCTCTCGGCATCTACCGATTGTTTTCGCATCGCGGATGGTGCGGGAACGGACGGATATCGGATCAGCATCCCCCTGATCGATCCGTTGCGGAGATCGGACTTCGCGTAGGTGGTGCCGGAGGGCGAGGGAGGAAGATCGTGTCCGGCAGCGCACGTGTGAGCCCTGGCCTCCTCACCGGCGGCTGAAGTCGCAGCAACAACTACGGGAAGCCTCGCAAACTGCGCGAGGCTGATCCGCTCACTCTGCGGCATCGGGGCCAGATCCGGCGGGAGGTTCGGCGGAGTGTGGCGCAATGGGACACGGTGCATCGCAATCAGCCGAATGCCCTCGCCCTGCCGTAGCCGGCTTTTGGGGGCGATAGAATTGTGTTGCAACGACTTCCGATGTGCGGAAGATCGGCGGGGACACCGGAGCGCGGCATGCGAGCAGGGAGATGCGCGTGCCTTATCCTGGCGCGCGCCGGTCCACCCGTGCTCTGGAGGCGTCGATGCGAGCTCCCCTGGTCCTTGCGTGCGTGGTGATGATCGCGGCCTGCGGCGGCGGCAACGGAAGCGGAAACAACTACAACGGCGGCCCCACCGGGCCCAACAACCCGCCGCCGAACAACTCCACCGCCACCGTGAACGCCACCCCGTCGCTGGCCTTCACGCCGGATTCCGTGGCGGTGAACGCAGGCGAGAACGTGACGTTCGCGTTCGGGTCGGTGGCGCACACCGTCACCTTCCAGCAGGGCGTCACGAATCCCGGCGATTACGGCGGCGTCGGCAGCACCGGCAACCCGCCGTCGGACATCCCCGAGACGCAGAACACCAGCGTGACGCGCACCTTTGCCACGCCGGGCGTCTACCACTACCGCTGCAGCATCCACACGGGGATGTTCGGCACCGTCGTCGCGCGGTGAGTGCGGAAGTGCGTGAGTGCGACCTTCAACGCA